>JAUYDS010000168.1 GCA_030691735.1 Candidatus Aminicenantota bacterium | reverse complement strand
TTCGTGGGGACGTCCCGGAACGCTTGGCTGTCTCTTTTCAGGGTCGTTCGGATCACCATTCGATTTCTGTTATATAGATATTTTAGGGAAAAGTCAAGGTCGGCCATGGGCCTTCCTCATTCCCAAGCGAACTCCCCCGATCCCACGCCCCAATCGAGCCCGAAGAAACCGGCCGGCTTGATCACGCTCCCCTGGCCGGCCTCCGAAGCGAAGACGATCACATTATGTGGACCCACTCTGATTTGACACCCCCCGGAAGCTCTGCTAATCTTCGCCTGGATGAACGCGCCGAACTTCCTGACGTCCCTGCGGATCGCCCTGATCCCTTTCCTCACCATCGTCCTGATGTCCTCGTTCAACGGCCACGAGTATGTGGCCCTGGGGATTTTTCTTCTGGCCTCCTTCACGGACACCGTGGACGGGTTCTGGGCCCGGCGCACGAACAAGATCACCGCCCTCGGCCAGCTCCTCGACCCGATCGCCGACAAGCTCCTGATGACCTCGGCTTTCATCTGCCTCGTCGGATCCGGGCACGTGCCGCCTTGGATGGCGGTCATCATCATCGGCCGCGAGATCGCCGTCACGGGATTCCGGGCCGTGGCCGCCTCGAGAGGCGTGGTGATCCCGGCCTCCTGGCCGGGAAAAATAAAGATGGCCCTGGAGACCATCACCATCTCGTTCTTGATCCTGGGGCGGGAGATCCTGGGGGGATGGTTTGTCGTCGGCCGCGTCGGTCTATGGCTCGTCATGGCGGCCGCCGTATACTCCGCGGGGGAATACTTCTGGAAATACGGCCCGGCCTTGCTTAAAGAGCGCTCAGGCGATTAAGCCCTTGGCCTTTTCCAGCGATTCCGCGTCCTCGATGCCGAGCATCGTGAAGGAGTGGGGCCAGCCCCGGCCGATCCTCTTCAAAAGTCCCGTCAACACTTTTCCTGATCCGAGTTCGACGAAGAGATCGATGGATTCCCGGCCTAAAACCTCCATAGATTCAAACCAAAGAACCGGCCGACTGACCTGCCTTTTCAGGGCATCGCGCGCCTCCGGGCCCGTACGGATAGCACGCGCGTCCACGTTAGTGACGATCGGATACCTAGGGTCTTTGAACTCCGTCCGGTCCAGGTCCACGGCCAGCCGTTCCTCGGCGCTTTTCATGAGCGCTGAATGGAACGGAGCGCTGACGGGCAGCATCATCGCCCGCGGCGGCCTGGCGATCTTGAGCGCCTCTTCGACCGCCTCTTTATGACCGGCGATGACGATCTGGTCCTGGCTGTTCCAGTTGGCGATCTGGACGACACCCGTTGTGACCTGGGCCAGCGCCCGGCCGAGGTCCTCGTAACTCATGCCCAGAACGGCGGCCATGGCGCCTTGTCCGATCGGCACGGCCTCCTGCATATAGCGTCCCCGCTTGTGGACGAGAAGCACGGCGTCCTCGAATCGGAGGGCGCCGGCGGCGACGAGCGCCGAGTATTCGCCGAGGCTGTGCCCGGCGGCGATCACGGGCGCCCTTTCGAAGAGGCTGGCCGCGATATGGCTGACAATGAGAAGGGCCGGCTGCGTGTTCCGGGTAAGCTTGAGCTCCTCCTCCGGCCCTTCAAAGCACAGGCGGGAGATCTTGTATCCGAGGATCTCGTCCGCCTGAGCGAAGATCTTTCGGGCGAGGTCCGATCGATCGTGAAAGCCTTTGCCCATGCCGACGACCTGCGACCCCTGACCCGGAAACAAATAAGCGATTCGACTCATAAAAGATCCTTTAAAGCGGGGACACGTACCGAATTCTCAAGACAGATCTTGTCTTCCCGGCAAACCATCGCCATGCTTTGGGGTCAGCCTTGTTTGTGCGGGGAAATTCGGAACATGTCCCCAATAAAATTATCGGGATCCTCCTTCTACCATAAAGACGGCTCTGCCATCAAGGATTTCACTTGTTCAAGCAATCGGCCCGGATCTCGATTTCGGACTGCTGGCGGAGGTTCTTGATCCAGAGCGAGGCCGGGCCTTCGATCTTGGACTTTTTGATCTCCGCTTCGAGGACATTCAGGACCTCGACCAGCGGCTTGACTTCCGCGCCCAACTTCTTCAGCGCCGGCGCATAGACCTCGTCGTAATAAACTTCGATCTCCTTGAGGGAAACGCTCACGCTCCGGCCGAACCTGTTGGCGATGATCGTTTCGCTGAGGACCTTCTCTTCGAGATAAGGCAAGAGGTCGGGCCCTTCCAGACCGAACTCCGCCAGGCGGCGGCGGGCTTCCTCTCGGCCGAGCCTGGCCAACAGCTCGTTCCGCGCTTCGTCGACCTTGGCCGCCTCCAACGGCGTCCTTTCCAGGGCGAATTCGATCGCCACCTTTTGGTCGATGAGCTTTTCGAGGATCTCCCGGCGACGTTCCCGGGCGTCGGCCTTCGCGTCCGTTTCGAAAAATCTCAGACTCTCGGCGATCTTGACATCCATGAGCGTGATCAGCCGGCCGTTCACTAAAGCGACGAAGCAATTCACGGTCTCGACTTGTTGGGAAGCCGCGGAGGACGCCGCCCAGACCCAGACCGACGCGATGGCGATCCAGCACCGCCAAATCCGTTGAGCGTTCATTTTAAAAGACATTTCCGATCGTGATGAAGACGATGGGCTGGGCCCGGTCCTCCGGAGGATGAAGATTCCAACCCAGATCGATCCGGAGAGGCCCGAGGGGCGTGCGGTAGCGGACCCCCAATCCCACCGCGTCCGCGAGGCCGCCGAGCTGGACGTCGTTCCGGGCCGCGAAAATATTGCCCTTGTCGTAGAAGATCGCTCCGGTCAGATTCTCCACGGAGCGGAAGAGCGGAAAGCGCAGTTCGAAATTGAACAGGATCAGCGCCTTTCCGCCGACCGGCTTGCGCGATGAAGGGTCGGTCGGCCCGAGCTCATCGAACGGCTCCCCGCGGAACGTATTGCTGCCTCCCCCGAAAAACCGTTCGTGAATGGGGATCCGGCCTATTCCCAGGCCGACCCGGGCGGTCAAACAGAAATTCAAGGCGCGGAACATCGGAAAGAACCTTTGATACTTCATAAAGCTCTTCAGAAAATCCGATTCGACGTTGAACAACGGATAGGCCCACTCCATGACGATGCTGAAAAAGGACCCTCTCTCCGGGTTGAACGTGTCGTCGCGGCGGTCTCGGATCAGGCTTTCCGAGACGGAGGCGATCGAGAACGGAAAATGCTGTCGATCGATTTGGGATTCGGCCACGTCCAGGAAATAAAGCGTTGTCCTCGCCCAGCGGAGCGCGGTAAATGAGACCCAGTCCTTGGCCAACGGTTTGATCGCCGAGTAGCTGACGCCCCTTTGATCGTACCCGTAACTCACCCGCTCCTCCCGTTCCAGCCAGCCGTTGAGCACGGTCTGAAGCGGCAAGCCGAAGAGGGTTCGGGCCTCCCAGGAGACGACGCCCCGCGTTTCCTTCAAGCTGAATTGGGTAACGAAACTCAGCTGGGAGCCGCGGCCGAAGACATTGCCCAGAATGAGCTCGGCCGTCCCGCGGGGCCGCAGGCCGTTCTCCCAGATCTCGAAGCTCTGCGTTTCGGTCCTCGTTTCGAGCCCCGCGCCGAGGCTGACGTAGTTGCGCAGCCCTTCGCGAAGGCTGATGACCAGATTCTCGGCGTCCGCCGAGGTCGGGATCTCGTCGATCTTCACCTCGGCGAAGATGCCGAGCTTTTCCAACCCCCTCTTCGTCTCCAGGATCCTGTCCGCGGCGGCCGGCTCGCCCTCTTTGATCCTGATCTCCCGGTCGATCGTCTTGCGCCGGGTGATTCTCTGGCCGGTGATGACGATCCGATCGATCTTCACCCGGCGGCCTTCCTTGATATTGAAGGCGACCGCGAACCGTCGATCGCCGGTCTGTTCCACGGCGGCGGTGACGGTCGTCCCCCGAACGCCCTGGTTGAGAAAGAACGTCTCCAAGCGGCCGATGTCTTTTTGGACGTCGGGTTGGAAGTATGGCCCGCCCTCGGCGCTCCCGATTTGAGCCCGCAGGATGTCGGCTCCGAACAACAAGATCCCGTTGAACGACAAAAGGCCGATCGTCTGCTGGAGCCCCTCTTCAATCTGATAGATCGCCCGCATGTCGCTGCCGATCATCCTGAAGTTCAAGTCGACGAGAGCCTCGGAAAAACCCTTTGTCTCATACAGCCTTTTAATCTGCGCCGGCATCTCGAAGAGCCGTTCCCCGCGGATCCCGCCCAGGATCGCCAGGCTGAGACCAATGTCCATCTCCCGTTTGAGATCCACGGCGCTGAAGAATCGATTCCCTTCGAACTCCACGTCATAGATCGTATATTTCCGGCCCGGATTCACCTCGCAGGCGATGCGCAGCTCGCCGGCGGTCCTTTCGAGGGAAGACTTGGCCGTGGCGAAAACAAAACCCTCGTTCCGCAGATAGGAGAGGAGCTTCGTCTCGGTTTGAAGGAGGCCCCATTCCTCGAAAACGGACTCCTCCCAGATCGGCCGGACGAGGCTTTCCGGGACCTTGGCCCCCGTGATCGAAATCCGGATCCGTTCGTGAGGGACGACCTTGAAGGCCAGGGAGACCATCCCGTCCTCGTCGCGAAAAGCGGCCGGGTCAAGGGAGATCTCCGCTCTCGGATATCCGAGCGTGGCATAAAAACCCTTGATCCGGACGATATCCGCGTCCAGGACCGAAGGAATATAGGGTTTTCCCTCGCGGCTTTCGATCGTTTTTTTCAGCGCGGCGATCGGAGCCGCGGGATCCCCGACGATATCGATGTTTTTAATGGTCCGCCGGGCGCCGGCGGCGATGTCGAAGACGACGTCGACCAGAGGCTGGGCCGAATCCTTTTCGAACCGGGCCTGGACCGCCGAGTTCAGGAAGCCTTCCTTTCTAAGGACGTCCTTCAGCTCCTCGACCGCCTTTCTCATCCTGTCCTCGGTAAAAGCGCCGTCGAGCCTTAACGCGTAGAGGCCTTCCTTCAGCTTTTTCCTGGAGAGCGCTCGTTCGCCTTCGATGCCGATGGTTCGGATCAGGAGCCGCCGGGACAGGAGGAACGTGAGGCGCACCTCGCTCTCCCCTTCTTTGAGGACCCGGGCATCGGAAAAGAGGCCGGTCTGGTAGATCTGTTTGAGCGCGGCGTCGATCTTTTTCGGGGAGAACGGTTCGCCCGCCGCGATCGCGATCAGACCTTCGATGTCCGCCCCGGCCGGTTCGCCGTCGACCTTGACCGTCACACCCACGATCGTAGGAACGGCCGCGCCGTGCGGTCCTCCGGCCGGAAACCCGGGCACGGCGGCGAGCGCCAGAGCCAGGAGGGCGAGTCTAAAACCGTTTGCGGACTTTAGCATCGAAGCTGATCCGTCCCCGTTCATCCCGCATTCCGACAAGGGAGAAGCTCTCGCTGAATTCCCATTCGAGGCGAATGATCTCCTCCCTCTGGCTGGTCAGGTTGGTCGAATATAAAAGGATGATGTTGCGCGATATCTTCTTGCCCACCGTCAGGCGGGCGGTCATTTCCGAGGAAGCGCCCAGGACGAACGGGTCGATCCTAAAGCGGTCCAGGCTGAACAGGCGCTCGGCGCGCTTTTGGGCTTCCTCTCCGAGCTGGAAGGAGAGCATCGACCCCGTCCCGAGCCGGGAGCTCGTGTCGTAGGAATAGGTGCGCTTGAAAGATTCCCCGAGCGCCAGCAACGCCAGGACGTCCTCCGGCGGGAGCGGGGGCGATGAGACGAACTCCGGCTTCAAACGATTGACCAGGCCGCTCAAAGAGAACGTGACCCGGTAATCCTTGAGAAACGTCTCGCCCTGGAAATCGATATAGGGCTCGATGGAGGTCGGGTTGAAAAAGCTCAACCGGGCTTTGAGCACCCGGAAGCTCCGGTCCTGGAAATTGACCTCGCCCCGCAGCCCTTCGATGTCGCCGAGGAGGACGGGAGCGCCGGCTTTGCCCGTGATGGTCAGGTCGAACCGGCCCTGGACGCGTCCCAGAGAATTCTCGAGGACGGCGTTGTCATCGGCGTGCAGGCGGATGTTGAGCGCCAGATCATCGAACCACCCTTTCTCCTTCTTCGGTGCGAGAGAGGAGTTCGACGAAAAAATGAACTTTTCGGAGAGCTCCCTTTTCCACAAAAGGTTCTTGATCAAAAAGTCGCCGGTCAGAGAGAACCGCGTCTCGTCCTTGAATAAGCGGAGCGATCCCTCGGCTAGAGCCCGGGTCCTTTCGAGAAGGGCAAGGACCATCTCTTTGCCCTCGACCTGGATATCCAGCAGCTCGATCCCTCGATTCCCGAACCGGATCTCGCCGCCGCCCGAAACGCTCCCTCCCCCCAATCGGCCTTGAAGCGACCGGAGCGAAGCTCTATTGTTCTGGATGAAGACGAGTCCACTGTAATCGGTCAGAGCCTGGGCGATTCCCGGGAACGGGAAGAGGGACCCTTTGAAATCGATCACTCCGCTGACCTGAAGACCCGTGGCCGCGTTTTTGATCTCGGCCAGATAGCTCACTTCGCCTTGAACCCCTTTCCAGGGCAGAATCAGATCCGGGTTGAGGAGGCGGCCTTTGATATTGATCAGGAACGATCTATCCGGAGGCGGAAAGGTCAGAGACAACGAAAAATCGTTGCGGCCAGGGTCCAGGACTCCGCTGAGCTTGAGGCCGAGCCTATTATCGGCATAGCTCAGTTCCACGTCCCCTGAAGCTTCCAACGGCTCGAACGACGCGTAGTGAATGTCCTTGAAGGAGAACTTTCCGGCGGCCGTATCCTTATCCAGGTCGCCGCGACCTTTAAGGCCGAACGCCGCCCGGCCCTGGATCCCGGAATAAAGCGAGGACAGGTCGAGGTCGGCGGCCTGGAGATCGAGGTCAAAGCGGCGGTCCTTGAACCCGATCCGGGCCGAACCTTTGATCCGGCCGCCATAAAGGCCCGCCTGGATTTCCGGAAAGAAGAGCGTGCCCGTCGCGTCCGTCCACTCCAGTTTGCCGCTGACATCCGAGAGGTCCTGGCCTTGAAGCTTCAATCGGGAACCGCTGAAACTCCCGGCCACGACAAGCCCGCCCTTCCCTTGGGTGATGGCGATGTCGCCGGCGCTCTTCCCCGCCAGCGGGAGCTTGATATTTACGTTCGGCAGGACCTTCTCCAAGCTCGCCTCTTCGGCCCGGATCCGGACACTAAGTTCGCCGGGCCGGGAGAAAAGCCGGAGGTCCCCGCGCAGATCCGGGTCCTGGATCTTGAACAGGCCGCTGATTTCTTTGTTCGCGAGCTCGAACGTCCCGCTGACGGCCGCGACGTTGAACTTGTCGTATCCGGCCGGAGCCAAGGCGAAATCGGCTTTGACCTGAGGCGAGCGAAAATCTCCGAGAATCTTGATGTCCATGTGGCCGCGACCCCGGATCTCGGGGATCGGAAACCGCTGGCGCAAGATCAGCGAAGTGAAGTCGCGCCCTTGTTGGACGTCAGAAACGTCTCCCTTGATGAGGATGTTGATGGAGCGGCCGATCTCGAGATCGCCCACGACGCTGAACGCTCCGAACGTCGATTCCAGCTTTTCCGACGTGAACCGGACGATTGTCTTTCCGTCCCAGGTCAGGTCGACGAACCCTTTGAACGGGAAGCGGTCCGGCTCCGATGTCATCGCCTCATCCCTGAATTCCGCGCGCGCCTGGAGACGTTTGTTCTCGAGCGAAAAGTTGCCCCAAGCCGGCGACTTGACCGGCCAGGGTATCTTGATCTCATGGAGGATGGGATCGAGTTGGACCCCTCTGACGACGCCCTCCACTCTCCCCGCGCCGAAAGTGATCTCCACGGACCCCCGGAGATCCAGACTCCTCTGCATCGACAGATCCACCCGGCCGCCGTTCCCGCCGGCCGTGACCGTCCCTTCGACCCGGCCCAGGGGAATAGAATTCAGGACCAGGTCATGGCTGGCGAGGTCGGCCTGAAAAACGGCGGGCTCTCCCTTGCGGACGAGCCGTCCTTCCCCGCGGACGTTCCCGGACCAGAGGAATGGGAGCTTGAAAAGAGCGGCGATCAGTTCGGCCGGCGCCGCCCATCCGGCCTGGAATTCATATTGAGGGTCGTCGAGATCCGAGAGGATGCCGCGGGCCTTGACGAAGAAACCGGACCCCTCGGCCTTCAGTTTGCGGAATATCAGGTTCGGCCCCGTTCCTTCGAGCCAAGCGGTCACCTTGCCCTCCAGCGGGGCGGTCAGGGCGTCCAGCATGACCTTATTTTCGGGAGACTCCACGCGCAGCACGAACGCGTCCTTCTTACCCCGAAAAACGGCTCGGACGTTCCGGGCGGACAGACTCGCGCCTTTCCCGTAGTAATGGATCTCCGCGCCGCGGACGATGCCGTTCTCGATGATGAAAGGCAGCGAGAAGCTCTGTTTGAGGGCTCCTTTGCCCTCGACCGGCGAAGACTCGTAGATCCTCAACACCGGATGTTCGATCAGGACCCGGAAGGATTTGTCGCGGCGAAGCAGCGTCCCATACGAGAAGCGGATCGTGATCCTGTCCGCCGAGAAGAACGGCGAGGACGTGACGGACCTGACGTCCTCGATCACGACGGACGGCGGAAGGACCTCCAGGCGGATCCGGGCGTAATTCAGGGACGACCCGAGGCTCGATCGGATCTGGCGGAGGATGAGCGCCCGCAGACCGAATCCGACCCCGACGAGGACGGCGGCCAAAACCAAAAAGGCCAGCAGGGATCGAAGCCGTCTTGCTTTCTTCATCGTTCAACCGCCCTCAGAGGGCGTCCATCAACTCTATTTTTTGACCTTGCCCCAATCCGCCAGGAACCGCTCGATGCCGAGGTCGGTCAGCGGGTGTTTGACCAGCTTGTCGATGACCCCGAAAGGGATGGTGCAGATGTCGGCCCCCAATAGCGCCGCGTCCACGACGTGCCGCGGATGGCGGATGCTGGCGACGATGACCTCGGTGGTGAACCGGTAGTTGTCGAAGATCGTGACGATCTCTTCGATCAGACCCATCCCCTCCTGGGAGATGTCGTCCAGGCGGCCGATGAAGGGGCTGACGAATTTCGCTCCGGCCTTGGCCGCCAGCAGCGCTTGGCTGGCCGAGAAGACGAGCGTCGTATTGACCATGATCCCTTCTCCGGACAGGACCTTGATGGCTCGAAGGCCTTCGATGGAGATGGGGATCTTAACCGCGATGTTGGGCGCCAGTTTGGCCAGCTCGCGGCCCTCCTTGATGATCTCGGGGGCGGTCTCCGAAACGCACTCGACGCTCACGGGTCCGGTCACGATCGCCGTGATCTCCCGGATCAGGTCCTCGAACTTCAGCCCTTCTTTGGCCACGAGCGAGGGATTCGTCGTGACGCCGTCCAGGATACCCCAGCCGGCTACGTCCCGGATTTCCTTCAGGTTTGCCGTATCGAGAAAGAACTTCATGGTCGCCTCCCTAACTGATTTTCAGGACCTGGTTCGAGAGCGTCCCGATGCCCTCGATCTGGACATCGACCCGGTCGCCCGGCTGCATCGGGCCGACGCCGGCCGGCGTTCCTGTGGAGATGACATCGCCCGGCAGAAGGGTCATGATGTTGGAGATGAACCAAATGAGGGTCGGAACGGGGAAGATCAGGTGCCTGGTATTGGACGACTGCCGCAGCTTCCCGTTGAGGAACGTCTTGATCTCGAGGGCCGACGGATCGAGACCAGTCACGATGCACGGCCCGACGGCGGCGAACGTATCGAAGGACTTGGCCCGCGTGAACTGCTTGTCCTTCTCCTGGAGGTCGCGCGCCGTCACGTCGTTCAAGCAGGTGTAGCCGAGGACATAATCGTCCACGGGCGCGCCGGCCTCGAGCATGAAGGCCTTCTTCTTGATGACCACCGCGAGCTCGCCTTCGAAATCGACGCGGCTCGACATCTTGGGATAAAGGATCGTGTCCTGGGGGCCGATGACCGCCGTCGGCGGTTTGAGGAAGAGCAGCGGTTCCGTGGGCAGCGGATTGCCCAACTCGGCGGCGTGGTCCTTGTAGTTGCGTCCGACGGCCACGATCTTGGACGGCTCGACTGGCGCGAGCAGCTTCACCTCGCCGACCGGGATGGGCGCGTCCTCCACGGCGAAGTCCTCGAAGATCGAACCCGTCACGGGAAAGAGGTTCTCCTCCTTCAGAACTCCGTGGCGGATGACGCCCTCGTGCCGAAATCGAAATATCTTCAACCTCATGGGTCCTTGATGATCTCCGAAACGGCGGCCGACCGGGCGCTTTCATTCCCCGGCGCGTCGACCGCGGTTATAGCATAGCCATAGCGTTTGCCCTTTTCAATCGTCCGGTCGGTGTATGTGTTCTGGAGGAGAATCGTATTCGTCAGGCGGACGAAGTCGGCCTGTCCCTCATCCTTCCGCCAGACGTGGTATCCCGCGAGGTCCTTGTCCTTATTGGCGTCCCAGATGAGGGTGATGAACTCCGGCCCGTTCGCGGCGCTCAGCCCCGTGGGGACGGCGGGCGGAAAAACGTCCTTGGGAAGGACGGTTACCGTCGCCGAATCCCCGCTTTCGAGAAAGGGCTCCGCCGCCGTGGCCGACGCCCGGACAAGATAGCGGTAAGCCTGACCGAAGATCGGTCCCTTGTCGGCGAACGAGGTTTCGCCGACGAGGGCCGTGTTCAGCCGGACGAGCGCCCCTCCCTTGTCCAGCCGGTAAATGTTGTAGCCCATGGTCAAGGCCGGTTTGGATCCGTCGAAGTTCGACGCCGGGGCCGTCCAGCGGAGCTCAACCCGGTCGGCGAAGACCTCGGACCGGACGTCCGATGGCGGGATCGGCAGCGGCAGGGGGACGACGGCGACCGGGTCGGAGAAATCGGAATATCTCTTTCGGCGCTCGTCCTGCACCCTCAGGGCGAAAACGAGCTTGACGTCCTTGAGCTCTTTCTCGGAGAGATCATATTCATAAATCAGCTCTTTGGCGCCCGGCCCTTTTCTCTTCGCCTTGGTTACGGGCGCTCTTTTCCTGGCTTTGGACGTGTCAGGACGCGCGGGTTTTTCCGGCTGTTCGAGGACCGCGATGCAGCGGCCTTTGGATCCGAATTCGTCCGCAACCGGAGCTTTCTCGCTCGATTTGGACTGGTCCCGGATTTCGTGAACCCAGACCTCGATGTCCGACAGGCCGGTCAAGGGGCGCCCGTCGATAAAGGTCTCCGGATTGGTCCATTCGAGGAGAACCTGGTTCCCGCGCTGGAACGCTTTCAGCGTTTCCACCCTCTGCGGGACGAGGACAAGCGGCAGCTGGAGCGGGCCTTTCCGCCCGCAGGCCGAGACAAGGAAGACGGTCAGGCCCAGGGAGACGAATAGCCCGGTTCCTTTCCTCAAAGGATGAAACGCCTCAGGTCCTGGTCCTTGATGATGTCTTTGAGCTGGTCCTGGACGTACTGGCGGTCGATGACGACCCGCTTGGTCTTGACGTTGGGCGCCTTGAACGAGATCTCTTCCATCACTTTTTCCAGGATCGTGTAGAGGCGGCGGGCGCCGATGTCCTCGGCGTCGCGGTTGACGTCCTCCGCGACCTGAGCGATCTCGTCGATCGCGTCCGCCGTGAACTCGACCTTGACCTCCTCGGTCGCCAGCAGCGCGGCGTACTGCTTGAGCAGAGCGTTCTCGGGCTCGGTCAGGATGCGGACGAAGTCGTCCTTGTTGAGCGAGGCCAGCTCGACGCGGATCGGGAACCGGCCCTGGAGCTCGGGGATGAGGTCGGACGGTTTCGCGACATTGAAGGCGCCGGCGCCGATGAAGAGGACATGGTCGGTCTTGACCAGGCCGTAGCGGGTGTTGACGGTCGTCCCTTCGACGATCGGCAGCAGGTCCCGCTGGACCCCTTCGCGGCTGACCTCGGGGCCGTGGCCCGTCTCCCGGCCGGCGATCTTGTCCATCTCGTCCAGGAAGACGATGCCCGAATGCTCGACGCGTTCGATGGCCTGGCGGGCCACTTGGTCCATGTCGATCAGCCTCCCCTGTTCCTCGTCGCGCAGGTATTCGCGGGCCTCGTGCAGCTTGACCTTGCGCCGTTTCGCTTTCCCCCCCAGAAGACCGGGCATGATCTCTTGGATCTGGATGCCGATGTCCTCCATGCCGGCGTTCGAGAAGATCTCGAACGGAGCGGAGGATCTTTCCTTCACTTCAACCTCGACCGGGCGGTCCTCGAGAAGGCCGTCACGGAGCTGACGGCGGAGCTTCTCCCGGGTTTCTTGGAACCGCTGGAGATCCTCCTCGGTCGTGGACTCATCGCGGCGCTTGAGAGGCGGGAGGAGAATGTCGAGGAGCCGTTCCTCGACGTTTGTCGCCGCCTTCTCCTTGACCTCCTCGATCTTCTCCTTCCGGACCATGTCCACGCCCATGCGGACCAAGTCCCGGACGATGGATTCGACGTCCCGGCCGACGTACCCGACCTCGGTGAACTTGCTGGCCTCGATCTTGAGAAAGGGCGAGGACGTCAGCTTGGCCAGGCGGCGCGAGATCTCGGTCTTGCCGACGCCCGTGGGACCGATCATCAGGATGTTCTTCGGCGCGATTTCATCAGCCAGGTCGGGGGGAACCCTTCGCCTCCGGTAGCGGTTGCGGAGAGCGATGGCCACGGCCTTTTTGGCCGCCTTCTGGCCGATGATGTATTTATCGAGCTCGGCGACGATCTCCTGCGGCGTGAGCTCGGTGTCCCGGTCCTTGGGCTTGTCGTCGTTCCGTTCGAAACTCCGGGGCAGCGGGATGGCCATTCACAGTTCCTCGACGACGATCTCATCGTTCGTGTAAATACAGATGCCGGCGCTGATCCTCATGGCTTCCAGGGCGATGTCTTTCGCGGACAGGTCCGTGTGCCCGAGGAGCGCCCGAGCCGCAGCCAGGGCGTAAGGCCCGCCGGAGCCGATGGCGATGATGCCGTCGTCCGGCTCGACCACGTCGCCCGTTCCCGAGATGAAGAACGAGCTGTCCTTATCGGCGACGATCATGAACGCCTCGAGACGGCGGAGGGCCCGGTCCA
Organism: Candidatus Aminicenantota bacterium; assembly: GCA_030691735.1. GTDB lineage: Bacteria > Acidobacteriota > Aminicenantia > Aminicenantales > UBA4085 > JAPKZI01. Next base: position 4,370 of record JAUYDS010000168.1, on the reverse strand, counting down.
GGCGCCAATCCTTGGCCAGCTCGATCGCCGCTCGGGACAGGTTGCCCTTATACTCCTCCAGCTTTCCTTCAAAACGGGCGAAGAGGGCGAACGCGTCCGAGGTGGCCCCGGCGAAACCCGCCAGGACCTGGTTCTTGTACAGGCGGCGGATCTTTTTGGCTGTCTGTTTCAGGATGGTCTGGCCCATGGTCACCTGGCCGTCGCCGGCAATGGCCAGGCGTCCCTTGTGCCGGACGCAAACGATGGTTGTGGATTGAATCATGGTAACTCCGACATAATTTCATAATAATAAAGGAAGGCCCGGGATAAGTAAAGGGCGCGGCCGCCGACCGCTTCGCCTTGACTAGCCTGAGACCCTGTGTTATTTTCAGGCAACTCATAATGAACTCCCATAACCAAACCTGGGGAAATAGGGTTCTGCCTCGCGCGCTGAAACGCGGGAGCCGGCCGAGATCGTTTCCGTTTCGGGGATCGTTTTTCGCCACGGACTGAGTCTCCCGATGAAAAAAATATCGGTCGTGACCGCGATCCTGGTCCTGTCCCTGGGTGCCTCCTTCGCCGCCGACGAGGATATCACCTATCGCGGGAATTCCTTCAGCTTTTCGAGTTTTCTCACCCGCTTGCTTCCGGGGGCCGCTTTTTATCCCACGTTTCTCGAGAATTATGCTCCCGACGCCACGTTCCTCATCGAGGAAAGCAACGGGTTCTCTCTCATCGATCCCCCCCGTGTTTATTACGAGGGGGATCCTTATAACCAGTTCAATTGGTATTATGAGGGATTCAAGATCAATTCAGCCTTGGACGACGGATCGCCCGGCGTTCTCCTCCCCTTTTCCGCGGCTCCCCGGTTCGAGCTTCGGGGAGAGACCCCAATAGCCCGGGACCAGGGATTTCATTTTTTGTCCGGTTCCTGGGACCGGAGCTTCTCCAGGATCCGCTTTTCGACGGCCGGATCCGGCCTCGGCGGCACCATCCCCTGGGCAAAGACCTTCGTAAACCCCCACGCGACCGGCGCTAAAAGAAACGCTGTCCTTTATTCGGAGCGGCGCAAAATCCTTTCCGATTATGATCTGGATTTTTTCTATTTCATCAAGGGAAAATCGTCAGCCCTCTCCTTTGCCCTGACCGCGTTCGATGAGCGGAGGCAGTTCAACGATTTCAACGCCCTCAATCGGACGTTCAGGGAGCGGGGAAAAGGTCTGCTTCTGAGCGCGGCCTATGAGCGGCGGTTTAAGGAGGGATCGCTCTTCCTGACCGGAGCCTATAACGGCATCTCCCGGAACCATGACCTGGCGGAACTCGGCCGGTATCCCCAGGAGACCCGGCCAAAGGAGCGGCAATCCCTTTTCGCGGGCCTACGCCTGAAACAAAAACTCTGGTCGGTGGACCTGTCCTTTCTCCGGGAGAACGAGGACCTGACCCCGACCGCCCCGAACTTCCTCAAGGACCTGAAAGACAACGACGGAGAAGGGCTGTTCCCCTTCGAAAAGTCCGGCTCGTTCACCGCCGACATCTATCGCCTGAATCTGAACGCGATCCTTTTGTCCTCGGAGAACGGCCGCAAAACGGGGATCGATCTTTTTTCCGAAGCCAAGCTCACCGTCCTCGACGGAAAGGAACGGGCGGCCGATTTCAATCCGTTGAGCTTCGACAAAACGCCCGAACTCGTGATCCTGTGGTCTCAAGGTCAGCCTTACCGGAACACCAATCTGGAATTCAAGGCGGGAGCGCTGCTGAGCTTGAAGCTGGGCACGCGAGCCGCCTTGAACGCCAAAATCCTCCTTCAGCACTCCCAGGCCCGTTTTCAGGACGGCATGAACAACCTCTCGTTCACGGTCCCCGGTTTCGATCTGGGCCTCGTTCTCTTCAAAAACCCGGAGATCCTCATCTCCTATGAACAAATGCCGTACGAACTGAGGGAGAACGTCAATTTCTTCCTGGAGACCCGGCGGCCCTGGGGGACCATATACCACTGGAACGACCTGAACGGCGATCTGCTCTATCAAGCCGGCGAGGAAGGGTCTGTTTCCGGATATACGGGCGGACGATTCCATTCCCCCGCCGCGGATCTCAAGATCCCGATCAAACGGCGAATCCTGGCCAGCCTGACCGCAACCCTTTCCAAGGCCTTCAGCCTCAGTCTCAAAGGCCTGTTCAAAATGATCGACGACAACACCTGGGTCCGGTTCAAGGAGGATTACGGGTTCTATGAGGAGGTCGATTCGGTGAACCTCTTTTTTTACGATGCGCCCTATCGCGACTACGTGCTCGCCAACGACACGTTCTCCAAGAAACCCTTTTATGCCCAATTCCTCTTTCAGATCAACAGCCGCGAGAACATGACCTGGTTCTTCTCCTTTTCGTTCCTCGCCCATATCGGCATGGGCCGGACCGCCTTCGGGAACGGGGCGGGAGCCAACGACATCGGCATCCTGAGCGAATCCCAGGCCGATCCCAACACGCTGATCAACGCCTTCGGCAGACTCGACGGCGACCGCGCTTTTCTCGGGAAGATCTTCTTCGGATTCTTCGTGGCCAAGGACCTTTCTTTGGGAGTCGATCTGAAATACCGAGACGGCACGCCGTTCGCCTTCATCCAAACCGTCCGGCGGTACGACCAACGCGTCTTCTATTACAAGACGATCAAGGCCGAAAACGAGCTGGGGATCAAAGGCGGCCCGCGCAAGGACTTCCTGTCCGACGTAAGCGTTCAACTCCGATACGAATTCAGACTTTTCCGATGGCAGGTCGAAGCCGACCTGTCGGTCTTCAACCTGCTCGATTTCGGCAGCGAGCTTTCGGAAAGCGTTTTCTCCGGCGGCTGGCGCTACGCCAACGAGCTCCAGATCCCCCGCAGCTTCCGCTTTGGACTGGCCGTGGAATTTTGACCGACGCATCGACTTGCCGATATTGACAGACCCATGGTTATGGACTATAAAAACTTCGGCTCCCCCCGGCCGGAGCCTCCGCGATCCATAAGGAGGGAATCATCATGGCGACGAAGATCGGACGACGCGAATTCATGTCCAAGAGCGCTAGGCTCGGCGTTTCGGCCGTTCTCGGCGAGCGCATCCTGTCCGGCTTGGCCGACGGTCCCCAGACCGCGTGGGCCAAGGCCGCCGTCGATGTGGCGGTCGTCTCCGGCACCGATCAGGCCGCCATGACGGCCAAGGCGGTCGGACTCGTCGGGGGTATCGGATCGTTCGTTCCAAAAAATGCCAGGGTCGTTCTGATGCCGAACGTGCAGAGCAAAAACCCGGGGACGTTCACCAAACCCGAAATCCTGCGATCCGTCATCAGGATGTGCAAAAACGCCGGGGCCAAAGAGGTCGCCTGTCTCAGCTACCTCGGCCAGCCCAATTGGGACGGCACGGGATTGGCCCAGGTCATTCAGGAGGAAGGTGCGGTCCTGAAGCTCGTCCCGCGCGAGGACGCGAATTTCAAAATCGTTCCGGTCCCGAACGCCGCGGCGCTCAAGGAGGCCATGGTGATGAACGAGTTCCACAATTACGACGTCTTCATCAACATGCCCATCACCAAGGACCACGCCGGGACCAAATTCACGGGCACTATGAAGAACCTCATGGGCCTGAATTCGCCGACGTGCAACCGCAGCCGGTTTCACCTGCCCAACTGGCAGACCGACCCGGTCGCCATCGAACATCTCGAGACCTGCATTGTCGATCTGAACACGGTCATCAAGCCGGCGCTGAACATCGTCGACGCCACGGAGATCATCCGGACGAACGGCCCCATGGGACCCGGCGAGCTGATCAAGCCCGGCAAGATCATCGCCGGCGTGGACCGGGTCGCGGTCGACGCGTACTGCGCGACCGTCCTGGGCTTGAAGGGCGAAGAGATCATCCAAATCCGCAAGGCGTGGGAGAGAAAGCTCGGCGAGATGGATTTGAACAAGGTCAAAGTGGCCGAGGCCAAGGCCTAGAAGAGGCCGGCGGAGTTGTGCCCGCCGCGCTCTTGCCCGAGACCCGCCCACGGCGGCCGGGGCCCCGGGCTTCGCCCGGGGGTCCATTTCCGCCGCGAAGGTTCGTCCCTTGACCCGCCCCTCAGGCGCTTCGGACGCAGCGGGCGCGATCCCGCCGCTCCTCAGGTTATTGAGATGAACGCCTTTAAACGAGCGAGGATTTTCCTTTCAGCGGGAGGACTCGTCCTCGTGCTTTTGCCCGTGCAAGCCCGAAAATCGCCGGAGATCTCGCCCCCACCGTCTTCCCTCGACGGCGGCCGGGGCGGCGGCAGGGGCCCCAGGCTTTGTCTGGGGATCCGTTTCCGCCGTACTCAGCCGCGTATTTACATCGCGGGTGAGTGCCCCGGGCTTTGCCCGGGGGTCCACTTCCGCCGCGAAGGCTCGTCCC
>JAUYDS010000158.1 GCA_030691735.1 Candidatus Aminicenantota bacterium | reverse complement strand
GCCCAGCAGGGAGCGGCCGTCCATGTGAGCCGGCGCTTCCAATCCGAACAGTTGAAGGACGGTCGGGGCCATGTCCATGATGGACGGACTTTGAGCCTTGAGGTCGAGATCGCTGAAAAGCACGCCCGGAACGCTGGCCGGGTCGATGCAGTGGTCGCCGCTCCAGGCCTTGGTGTTGTCTTCGAAGACTTTGTCCGAGACGATCCCCGTGACGCCGTCCCAGGACGCGCGCCAGCCCGGGCTATAGCCGATGATCAGATCCGGAGCGTTATCTTTATAGGGGCCGGAATAGATCTCGTCGATGTCGTAGATCCGCCGGATCGCCGTTCCTCCCGCTTCGTCGTCGATGAGGCCTTCGAGCTTCTTTTTCAACTCGGCCCGCAAGGCTTTGGACTCCGAGGCGGCGGCGACGATGCCTTCGGCCTCACGCCCCTTTTGGTTGATGTAGATCCCGCCCAGCCCGAGGGCATAGGCCTTCGTCCGCCGCCAATCCACGTCTTTGAACCATTCGCCGCTTTTCGTTTGGCCGTCCTTCAAAGAAAGATAGCCGTTCCTGGCCAGCCAGGAATTGAGGTTGATGCCCCGGCGAAACGACTTGAAACCGTGGTCGGACATGACGAACAGCGCGCTCTTCTCCGCCATTTTTTTCCGGATGCGGCCGATCATGTCATCCATGTTCTTGAAAAGGTCCTCGATGACCTGGGGGCCCATTTCGGCCGGGCCGTTTTTCAGGGACGGGTGGTCCTTGTCCAAATAGCGCCAGAACATGTGCGAAATGCTGTCGGTCGTTTCAAAGACGCAGACGACCAGGCCTTTCTTCGTCTTGCCCAGGGCATTGAAGAGCATGGCTTCCCATTCCTTGTGATTGGCGTAGGTCAGCTCCAGGAACGCTTTTTCACTGAGCGCGCCTTCGTTCAGGGCCCAGGTGTCGTTGGCTTCACCGAGGGTGATGTAGCTGCCCAGAAGCTTGGCCAGATAGATGGAATAAATGAAGGGGTGGGAAATGGGCAGAGCGGGCTTTTCCGGGTCGATGTTGAGCGGCGTGACGTACATTTCGAAATGCGGCTCGATCTGGGAAATGGTAAACTTGCAGATGGCCCTGATCTTGGTTCCCAAGCCCGGACGGAAGGTGAGCCGGACCCAGGGGGAGAAGACGTTTTTCTTGAGGGTGAACGTCCGGCCGGAAACCTCGACCCGCGCCTCTTCCTTCCGCCGGTCGATCGCGATCTTCATCGGCAGTCGGATCTCACCAGGCTGCTTGAGCATCGTGTTTTCGGGTCCGGAGATGTAGGTCTCGATGAGGTCGCCCTTGATTTCGACGGGAAGGGCGACGCCGCCTTCGCGCTTCTGGATCTTGACGGGATCGGACGTGTAGAAGGTGAACGTCCCTTGGCTGCCCTTGAGATCGGGCGCGCACATGCCCGACAGGAGGTGACCCTTGAATTTTTCCGGAGGGAAGGTGATCGGGACCCTGAGGATGGAGCTGAAGATGCCGCTGTCTCCGAGAATCTTCCAGAAGGGGACGCTCTTGCGCATGCCCTTGATCTCGGGCTTAGACAGGGGGATGTTGTATTTGCCGAAGGAGAGGACCTTTTTTGGCTTTCCGATGCGGGCCGAAGAGAGATCGGGAAGATACGTCCGCGGATCGCGGCTGAGAAAATCGAAGATATTGTGCTTTGAAGGATTAACCCCCGTCATGAACGAGGACCAGGCGACGGGGGAGATGGCCGGCGTCGTGGTCTGGAGGCGGGAGTAATAGCCTTCCTCCTTGAGCTTGGAGAGATGGGGCAGTTTGCCTTCCGCCATGAATTTTTCGGCCAGCTCGGGGGCGAGGCCGTCCAGACCGATGATGACGACCTGGTCGACCCGGCTTTTTTTGAAGGCTTTCCGGCCCCGGACCAGGCGAAAAAAGAAGCGGAACGGCCAGGAGAGAAAAGAAAAAACCGCCAGAATAAAGGTCAAAAACAGGACCAGGAACGAGGATAAAAAAGCGAAGCCTGCGCCGGGCCCGATATAGGCCGGCAAAGGGATCCCCGCCGTCAAAAGGAGGATTAAAAAAAAAAGGCCGCGGCTCTTTCTCGATGGGAAGGGCATCAGAAGCGGTCCATGATGATCTCAAACAGGTCCGAGATCTTGAGGTTGTCTCCAAAGTCGGTTTTGGCCAGGAAAAACGCGTCGTCCCATGTGTGCATGCCCTGGAGTCCCGGCGTGCGGCCGAAGATCTCCTTTTTCCTGACGGAGCCCTTCATGTCGAACCCCGGTTCTCCGAGGACGATCAGGTCGGGGCCTTTCGAGACGTAAGGTCCGCAGTAGATGTCCTTGGCCGGGAAAACCTTGCGGACGACCTTCTTCCCTTCGAACTCGAGCTTGTCCAGCTTCCGGATGATTTCCTCTCGGATGGCCTTGGCTTCGGCGTGCCTGACCGATCCCTGAGGATACTTGTCCTTGTAGTTCAAGTAGATCCGGTTGGGATCGAGAGCGAAGGCCACGGTCTTGGGGTGAAGGTCTTCCAGGCCTTTCGGGACTGAATTCGCGTATTTGAGGAACTTTTCCTTTTCCAGCCAGGCGTTGAGATAGACCTCCTGCTTGATCCCGGTGAAGCCGTGGTCGGAGAGGAAGAAGATGTTCTCCTCATCGCCGGCGCTCTTCTTGAACGACGTATAGATTTTATTGAGCAGGCGGTCGATCTGGCGGTAGAACTCGAGGAAATTTTGGTGGTGGGGATGGTTCGGATTCTCATAGGCGTTCCAGAGGTAGTGGTGAAGCCGGTCCGTTCCGGTGATGACCAGCTCGAAATAGTTCCACTCTTCCTCCCAGAAATAGTTCAACGCCCTCTGGCGGCCCATGAGCGTCTTGATCAGCTCCTGCCAGAGGAGGCCGGGGTTCTCCCGGGACTTGAGCGTGTCGATATCGATCTGATAGCCCATTTGTTCCAAGGCGGCCTTGTGCGAGGGAGGATAAACGGCTTTGCCCAGTTCGACGGCGACGAATCCGGACAGGAGAACCCCGTTTATTTTTCTGGCCGGGTAGGTGGACGGTTGGTTGATGATGATGCTTTTCAGCCCCTTCTCACCCAGCGTATCCCATATGGTCGGGGCCTTGACGTCCAGAAAATTGGGAAAACGGAGGTCATAAGTCCCCGGTTTCAGGTCCGTGAAGCCGAAGATCCCGTGCGTCCCTGAATTGGTCCCGGTCATGAAGTCGGTCCAGCTGACGGCGGATACCTCGGGAAGGCTCGCCTTCATTTTATGGAGATGCCCCGAATCGATGATCCGTCCGAGAGCGGACAGGACCCCCTTCTTGGCCAGGTCGAGGAGGAGATCGAACGGAACGCCGTCCAGACCTATAACGCAGACGCGGTTTTGCTTTTTTTTCTTGAGGATAGACATAAATCCTGGCTATTATAGCACCAAACTGCGGGTTGTCAATAAAAGGGCCCGAGGACGAATTCCGTTCCCTGACGCGTTTGACAAGGGAATTGGAGGTTGATAAAGTGTACCATTCATAAAGAGGTGCCATGGAAAAAATCGACCGGTTCATCGCGGTCCTCGAGGCGAAATACCGGAAAAAGACCAAGAAGAGCCGGATCCTTTACGGCCGCGCCCAAAAGGTCATGGTCAGAGGCGGCAGCCACTCTCTCCGCCTTTGGGCTCCTTATCCCTTCTTCATGGCCAAGGCCAAAGGCCCTTATGTCTATGATATCGACGGCAATGACTACATCGATTATTGGCAGGGCCACTATGCGAATATCCTCGGCCACAATCCCGTCGTTCTAAAAAGCGAACTCGAGCGGTTCGATCCGGAAAGCGGCTCTCTTCACACGGGATTCGAAGGGGAAAGTCAGGTCAGGCTGGCCGAACTGCTCCTGAAACAGATCGGCTGCCGGGATACCAAGGTTCGATTCACGACCTCGGGGACCCTGGCGACGATGTACGCGGTCATGCTCGCCCAAGCGCACACCGGGCGGGAAGGCATCCTGAAGATCGGAGGAGGCTGGCACGGAGCGTCTCCGTACCTTCTCAAAGCCGTCAAATATCATCCCAAAATGGGATTCGTCCAAGGGGAATCCGCCGGCGTGCCGAAGGAGATCCTTCGCAAAACCCATGCGACCCGCTTCGATGATCCCGACGACCTGGAAAAGATCGTCCGGTCGAAAGGGAACAGCCTGGCCTGCTTTATCCTGGAGCCGTTCCTGGGGGTCGGGGGATTCCTGGCGGCCTCGAAAGAGTACCTCCAACGGGCGAGACAATTGACGGAGGAATACGGCATCGTCCTCATCTTCGACGAGATCATCTCCGGATTCAGGTTCTGTCCTTCGGGAGTTCAAAAGCTCTACGGGATCGAACCCGATCTCTCGACCTTCGGGAAGCTGATCGGCGGCGGGCACGCCGTGTCGGCCGTGGCCGGACGCGCCGAGATCCTGGAAGGATCCAGGGCGAAGGTCAAACAGCGCGTCCTTTTCGAGGGCGGGACGTTCTCCTCGCACCCCCAGTACATGCGTTCGGGCTATGTCATGCTGAAATACCTGGTCGAGCACGCCGACACGGTCTATCCCCGGTTGGCCCGGGCCGGAGACATCCTTCGAAAACGCGTCGAAGATGTCTTCATCGCGGAGGGCATCGAAGCCAAGTGCACGGGATTCGGCAACGCGACCCTCAGGGGCAGTTCTCTGTACATGGTCAATTTCCCTCTCAAGAAAATGGAATACGCGAATGCCGAAGATGTCTGGAATCCCGTCCTTTCCGATGTTCGGCTCAAGGAAGAGATCCTGAAGCTGGCCCTTCTCACCGAAGATGTTCATGTCGTTCACGGCGGGGGAGCGATCTCAACCGCTCACGAGGATCGGCACCTCGATCGGACGGTGGCCGCCTACGGCGAGGCGGCCCGGTTATTCAAGAAATATCTGTTCTAGTGTTGCGTCTCAATATAGGCTTTACAATAATCCTGGAACGGTCATTCCCGCCCCTGCTTCCGCAGGGGTAAACTTGTCCCCACGAAAGTGGGGAGCGGGAATCCAGCCCGTTCGGCCAGTAACCTGGATCCCCGCCTCCGCGGGGATGACAAGAAGGACCGCGGGGATGACAAGAGGGACCGCGGGGATGACAAGGGCATGGCGCTTTTTTCCCGTCATTCCCTTTTTTCCCGTCATTCCCGCGAAAGCGGGAATCCAGACGTCGTTCCCGCGAAGGCGGGAATCCAGTTTATAAGACCGGATTCCGGATCAAGTCCGGAATGACAATATTGTAAAGTCATTGCTGATACATCACCCTAGGGGGCGAACCCAAGCCGGCCGGGCAGCGATGTCAAAAAACCCGATGCTCCGCCTGGCGGCCGGACCTTGCCATTCCGCGTTTGAACAAGGAGCCGCGTTCATGCTATAAGATACGGCGACAAGGAGGCCGGAATGCCCACAGTATTGAAGGTCGAAGGACTCAAAAAATCCTACGGAAGGAAAGAAGCGCTCCGGGGGATCGATTTCGAGATCCAGACGGGGGAGATTTTCGCTCTCATCGGCCCGAACGGCGCGGGAAAGACGACGACGCTCCGGATCGTCTCGACGCTCCTCACGCCCTCGGGCGGCAAGGTCACCTTTCTCGGGCACGACCTGAAAAAGGAGCCCGAAAAGATCCGTGAGAATATCAGCTATCTCCCGGAGGAAGCCGGGGCCTACCGGAACCTCAAGGGGAGGAATTATCTCAAGTTCATGGCCAACTTCTACGCGGAGACACGGGAGAAGGCCGAAGAAATCGTCAAGAGGGCCGAGGCCATCGCCGAGCTGGGGAGCGCCCTCGACGACAAGGTCGGAACCTACAGCAAGGGCATGGTCCGGAAGCTCCTCCTCGCCCGGGCCCTGATGACCAAGCCTGCCATGACCATCCTGGACGAGCCGACGTCGGGTCTGGACGTCATCAACTCGCTCGAGGTCCGGGAGATCATCAAAAAATTCGCCAAGGAAGGGATCTCGGTGCTGTTGTCCTCCCACAATATGCTGGAGATCGAGTTCCTGTCCGACCGGGTGGCCCTCATCGACAAGGGACTGATCCTCGACGCCGGGACGTCCCAGGGGCTCAAGGATAAATATCAGGCGCCGAACCTCGAGGTCGTCTTCAGGAGTGCCCTCAGATGAAAAAATTCACCAACCTTCTCCTCAAGGAAATCCGGGATCTCGTCAACAAGCAGCTCATCATCTCCCTGCTCATGATGATGGCCATCTTCTATTTCATCGGAGTCATGGCCAAGACGGAGATGAAGAAGGCCGCCGGGACGCAAAAAATCTCGGTCATGGACCTGGACCAGTCCGACCTCTCCCGGGGGCTGGCCGGCAGCCTGAAGACGGCCAATTTCGAGATCGAATGGAGCCAGGGAAAAGACCCGGAGGCGGCCGTCCAAGCGGCCAAGCAGGGCGATACCTACCTCCTCCTGGTCATCCCCCAGGGATTCGGAGAATCCATCGTCCGCCTCGAGCCCAAGGAGATCTCGACGTACACATTCCTCCGGAGCTTCTCCATCGGCGGCATCAGGAAGTCCGAAATCCTCAAGGCCGTTATTACAGCCACAAACGCCTATCTCTCGAATGACGTCCTCAAGAAGAAAGTCCCCGACGTCCCGCCGGACATCCTCAGGAGCCCGATCAAAAGCAAGGATTACGTCATCGTCAAGGACAGGATGGCCGAAGGCTCGGCCTCGGCGATCTCGGGAATGGTCTATTCGCAGTCCGTTATCATCCCGATCATCCTCTTTATGATCATCATGTATTCCTCTCAGATGGTCATCTCGGCTATTGCCATGGAGAAGCAGAACAAGACCCTGGAAACGCTGCTGACCGTCCCGATCCCCCGGACGGCTATCGCCACGACTAAGATGCTCGCGGCCGGCATCGTGGGTCTGCTTTCGGCGGCCATTTACATGATCGGCATGAAGTCGTATATGGGAGGGATGATGGGAAACATCCGCGCCAACGCCTCCATGAACGCCGTGATCAAGCAGCTCGGGCTGACCCTGACGGGCAATGGATACGTGCTGCTCGGGATCGCCCTGTTTTTCGCCATTCTCTGCGGCCTGGCCATGGCCACGATCCTCGGGGTCCTGGCCGAGGATTTCCGGAGCGCCCAGACCCTGATGCTGCCCCTCATGCTGATGATCCTCATCCCCTATCTCCTCTCCTTCTTCGCGGATGTCAATTCGCTGCCGCTACCGGTCAGGCTCCTGATCCTGGCCATCCCGTTTTCCCATCCTTTCCTGGCCACGCCGAATATCATGCTGGGCCATTACTCCGCGGTCCTCTACGGAATTCTCTACATGGCCGTCGTCTTTTTCGTCCTGGTTTTTATCGCGGCCAGGATCTTCTCCACGGACCGGGTCCTGACCATGAAACTCAGGTGGGGGAAGAAGAAAGTTGTTTTTTAAAAAACAGATGATTTTTATACCTCGTAGCGCTCGACTGATTTTTCCGGGTCTGTTATAATTGTTCTAGGATATGGCCATGATTCAGCGCGTCCGCGTTTTCAAAAACTTCAAGGAAGCGGAAAAAGCCGAGATCCAAGACGGCATCTCGATGACGCCCAATCAAAGACTCAAGATCGCCCACTCTCTGCGCGTTCGCGTATTCGGACGAAGGGCAGTCGATATTCGGCGTTATCATAAACTGGCATGACCTCCGTTCCCTTCTCCAAGGACGCAAAAGAACTCATCCGCCTTCTGTCGGTCCACGAAGTTCGATATATCCTCGTCGGCGGTATGGCGGTGGTTTATCCGGGCAAGGAACGCTATCGATTGGACGAGAAGGTTACCGTCTTGCCGTTGGTTGATATTAGCGGGGAATGGAAATATGGGG
>JAUYDS010000061.1 GCA_030691735.1 Candidatus Aminicenantota bacterium | reverse complement strand
CGAATTGACAAACCCCTTCTTTTTCATTATGTTTACTCTGCCATGCCCCTGACGCTCAACCAGGTCCTTTTTCTCGTCCTCACCTTAGCCGTGGTCATCCTCGTCATTTTTCTCGTCCGACTCCTGGCCCAGATCCGACGGACGGCGGCCGAGGGGGAAAAGACCCTCGCCGAACTGGGCGTCCTGGCCAAACATCTGACCGAGCTCGACCTTGTCGTCAAGGAGAAGGTGGAAGACCTCGGAATAACCCTGGATGCCTCGACACGGGCCGCCGTCAACATCTCCCAGGCCTCGTCCTGGATCACGACAAAGTTCGCCCCCCCCTCGTTCAAGTTCCTCCCCATCGCCCTCCCGATCGCCCATTTCGTCTGGCGGCAATGGAAAAAACGAAAGGAGAAATCACATGAGTAACGACAAAGGCTCCGCCCTTGAGGTCGCGGCTTCATTCTTGATCGGAGCGGCCACGGGATTCGTCCTCGGCGTCCTCCTCGCCCCGGCCAGCGGGAAGGAAACCCGCAAAAAGATCGCCGAAGAGGTCGGCAAGACCGGCGAAAAAGCGAAGGAAGGCTTCGAGAAGATCGCCAAGGAAGCCGAGAAGGGCATCCGCGTCGTCAAAGAAAAGACGCAGGAAGGCATCGACGCCGTCAAGGATTTCATCGACAAGAAAAAGGAAGAATTCATCAAGCGGGCGCCGGAGAGCTTCCCGGAAGAGGAACACAAAGGCTGATCCGCAGTTCCCGACGATCCCGGCTTTTCAAAGTCCATATAAAGGGTTGAGTTCCATGGACCCGAATATCATTATCCAGATCAAAGCCCGGGAGATCCTCGATTCCCGCGGCAATCCGACCGTCGCGGCCAAGGTCGTCCTTGCCGGCGGCACGGTGGGCAAATCCTCCGTTCCCTCGGGCGCGTCGACGGGGACCCACGAAGCCCTCGAGCTTCGCGACGACGATCCCGCCCGCTACCTGGGCAAGGGCGTATTGAAGGCCGTCGCCCACGTCAACGATCTGATCGCCCCGAAGCTCAAGGGATTGGACGTCCGTTCTCAAAAAGAGATCGACGGCCTCATGCTCCGGCTCGACGGCACCCCGGCCAAGAAGAATCTCGGGGCCAACGCGATCCTGGCCGTGTCCATGGCCGTCGCCGACGCGGCCGCCAAGGCGGCCGGAATTCCGCTCTACGCTTCTCTCAGGAAAAACGACCTCTATACGCTTCCCGTTCCGCTCGTCAACATCCTCAACGGGGGCTCGCACGCCGACAACAACGTCGACATCCAGGAGTTCATGATCGCCCCGGTCGGCCGTCCGACGTTCGGCGAGGCCATCCGGGCCGCGGCCGAGGTCTTTCACAACCTCAAAAAGATCCTGAAGAAGCGCGGCTACGGCACATCCGTCGGCGACGAGGGCGGGTTCGCGCCGGACTTGAAAAGCAATGAAGAAGCCCTGGACTGTATCGTCGAAAGCATTCAGAAAGCGGGATACGCGCCGGGCCGGGATATCTATCTCGCCCTCGATTCCGCCGCTTCGGAATTTTACGAGAAGGGCGCGTATGTCTTCAAGAAATCGAGCGGGGCGACGAGAACGTCCGAAGAGATGGTCGATTTCTACGCGGATCTCATGGAAAAATATCCCATCATCTCCATCGAGGACGGCCTGGCCGAAGACGATTGGGGGGGCTGGAAGAAGATGACCGACGCTCTCGGAAAAAAGATCCAGATCGTCGGCGACGACCTGTTCGTCACGAACATGGAGCGGTTCAAGCGGGGCGTCGACCAGAAGATCACGAACTCGATCCTCATCAAGCTCAACCAGATCGGCAGCTTGACCGAGACCGTCGACGTCGTCGACTACGCCCACGCCGCAGGCTTCTCGGCCGTCATCTCCCACCGCTCCGGGGAGACCGAGGACGCGTTCATCGCCGACCTGTGCGTCGCCCTCGGCACGGGCCAGATCAAGACCGGGTCCGTCTGCCGGAGCGAGCGGATCGCCAAATACAACCGGCTTCTGGAGATCGAGGACGAGCTCGGGCCGAAGGCCGTCTACGCCGGCCCGAAGGCGTTCGCGAAATATCTCTGATCCGTCCGCTCTCCGTCCGCGGCGCGGGAGTGCGCTGAGGACCATTTTTCTCGAGGGGGGCTGTCGTGGCTAACACGAAAATAAGTCCGAAACCGAAGACCAAGACCGTTTACACCGAAGAGGACCTCAAGGATTTCGACGTCGCCGGGAAGCTGGGCCGGCCGGGCGAATTTCCCTTCACGCGCGGCATCCATCCGACGATGTACCGGGGCCGGCTGTGGACCATGCGCCAGTACGCCGGCTTCGGGACCGCCCGGGAATCCAACGAGCGTTATCGCTATCTCCTCGCCCAGGGACAGACCGGGCTGAGCATCGCCTTCGATCTGCCCACCCAGATCGGGCTCGATTCCGACGACCCCCTGGCCGCCGGCGAAGTGGGCAAGGTCGGCGTGGCCATCGATTCGCTCGCGGACATGGCCGTCCTCTTCGACGGCATCCCGCTCGAAAAGGTCAGCGTCTCCATGACCATCAACGCCACCGCCGGCATCCTCCTGGCCATGGTCCTCGCCCTGGCTGAGGAACGAAGCGTTCCGTGGAGCGCGCTTTCCGGGACGATCCAGAACGATATCCTGAAGGAATACGTCGCCCGGGGAACCTATATCTTCCCGCCGCGGCCGTCCCTGCGGATCATCACCGACATCGTCGCCTTCTGCCAGTCGAACGTCCCCAAGTGGAACACGATGAGCATCAGCGGCTACCATATCCGGGAAGCCGGCGCGACCGCCGTCCAAGAGCTCGCCTTCACCTTCGCCAACGCCCTCGCCTACCTCGAGACGCTGACCGCTTCCGGGCTCGACGTGGACGCCTTCGCTCCCCGCCTGTCGTTTTTCCTCGCTGCGCATAACGACCTCTTCGAGGAAACGGCCAAGTTCCGGGCCGCGCGCCGGATCTGGGCCCGGCTGATGCGGGACCGCTTCAAGGCCAAGGACCCGGCCTCGTGGATGTTCCGTTTCCACACTCAGACGAGCGGTTCGACGCTTCTCGCCCAGCAGCCCGAGAACAACGTCACCCGGGTAGCCCTCCAGGCGCTGGCCGCCGTGCTGGGCGGGACCCAGTCGCTCCACACGAATTCGCGGGACGAGGCGCTGGCCCTCCCGAGCGAGGAATCCGCTCGGATCGCCCTCCGCACCCAGCAGATCATCGCCCACGAGAGCGGCGTCACGGAAACCGCCGATCCGCTCGGCGGATCCTACTTCGTCGAGACGCGGACCGACGAGATCGAAGCGGGGGTCCTCGGATACCTCAAGAAGATCGAGGGCATGGGCGGGACGCTCAAGGCCATCGAGTCCGGCTACATCCAGCGCGAGATCCAAGAGAGCGCCTACGCCTATCAAAAGCAGATCGAAAACAAGAAACGGATCCTCGTCGGGTTGAACGAATATGCCCAGGCCGGCGAGCGGCCGGACTTCAAGATCCAGTTGCCGCCGAAGACACTGGAACGGGAACAGATCGCCCGGCTGCGGCAATGGAAAAAGAAAAGGGACGCCGTTCAGGTCGAAGCGCGCCTGGCGGATCTAAAAACGGCGCTGGAGGCGGGACAGAACCTCATGCCGCCGCTCATTGGGGCCGTCAAAAGCCTGGCTACCCTGGGCGAGATCACGAACGTCCTCAAGGACGCATTCGGGGAGTATCAAGAACACATTTCGTTTTAAAATGACGACCTTGTCGTCATCCTGAGCGAAGCGAAGG
>JAUYDS010000014.1 GCA_030691735.1 Candidatus Aminicenantota bacterium | reverse complement strand
CTGTATAATGAGATCAAATATCGCTCCAAGGAGGACGGCATGGGCACCTGGCTGGAAGGCAAACCGGTCGCGGACAAGATCCGGGACAATGTCCGTCAAGAGGTGGCGTATTCCCAACAAGCGCACGGCGCCGTTCCGGGGCTCGTCGGGGTCCTCGTCGGCGACAACCTGGCTTCCCAGAGCTACCTCCGGATGAAGGAAAAAGCCTGTCAGTCGCTGGGTTTATACGGCCAGATCCTCTCCCTGCCTGGGGATACGACCCGCGACCAGCTCAAGGACAGGATCGATGCCTTGAACGGCGACGACAAGGTGGACGGCATCCTCGTCCAGCTGCCTCTCCCCAAGGGCTTCGACACCCACGAGGTCATCTCCTGGATCGACCCCGAGAAGGACGTCGACGGCATCCATCCGTACAGCTTGGGTCTCCTCCTCCAGAACCTGCCCGGCCCGCGGGCCTGCACGCCGCTGGGCGTGCTCGAGCTCATCAAGTCCACGGGCGAAGGGATCGAGGGCAAGGATGTCGTGGTCATCGGGCGGAGCCTCATCGTCGGCAAGCCGCTGGCGGCCATGATCACGAACGAGAACGGGACGGTGACGATCTGCCACAGCAAGACGAAGGACCTGGCCGGGGTGGCGGCGCGGGCCGATATCCTCATCGCCGCCATGGGCAAGCCGGGATTCGTCGGCCCGGAGTTCGTTAAGGCCGGCGCGGTGGTCATCGACGTCGGCAGCAACGCCGTGACCGACCCGGCGGTCGTGCGGGCCCTCTTCGGCGACGATCCCAAACGCGAGAAGGAGATCCGGGACAAAGGCTATACCTGGGTCGGCGACGTCCAGCCGCGCGTCATCGACAAGGCGAAGTGGCTGACCCCCTCCCCCGGCGGCGTGGGGCCTTTGACCATCGCCATGTTGATGAAGAACACCCTCGAGGCCTTCAAGCGCCGCCGCCGGTTCTGATCATATCGATGGAATCAGTTGCGCTTGAGGCCGATTTGTGCTATAAAAACTCTCTTTAAAGAGAACGACCATGCCAAAAGTATGCGAGATTTGTCAAAAAGGTCCCGTGTTCGGACACAACGTCAGCCATTCCCATAAGGCTTCGCCGAAGAAATGGAAACCCAACCTTCAACACGTCAAAGCCAAAACCCCTAAAGGGGTGAAACAGATCTGGGTCTGTACGCGATGCCTTCGTTCCGGGAAGGTCCAAAAAGTCCTCTGATCCCCGCTTAGATCCTCTCCACGGTCAGGACGTCCTTGATGGCGGAGACGTCTTTGATGATGGCCTCGAGGTGTTTGATATCCCGGATCGTCAGGCAGAGCCGGGTCTGGGCCTTTTTATCGGCGAATGTTTCGACCTCGGCCTTGGTGATGTTCCCCTCCAGCCTGGAAACGGCGGAGGCGACTTCGGCCAGCAGTCCGGGCTTGTCCGCGGACCGGATGAGGAGATCGGCCTGGAAATCCTCTCGCGCCACCTGGTCCCAGGAGATGTCCACCATGCGTTCCGGGACCAGAATCTCCCGGGCGATCAGCGAACAGCGCAGGGCGTGGGCCGTGACCCCTTTTCCCGACGTGACATAGCCGATGATCGGTTCGCCTTTGATCGGAGCGCAGCATCGCGCCGGCCGGACGAGTGTTCCGGCCGGAAGGCCGAGCTTTCCCCCTCCCGCGGCGCGCGCTTTTTTCCCGGTCGCGGCGGTCCGGCCTTTTTCCTGTTGTTTCAGCCATCGTTTGAGCTGGTGGCGCGCGCCCGAGGTGAAGGCGAAGTTCAGCCAGCCCCGCGACGGCGTTTTGTCCGGAGAGGTGAGGATCTCGACGATATCTCCCGTTTTCAGGAGCGTTTTCAGGGGCGAGACCTTGCCGTTGATCTTGGCTTGGGCGCTGTGGAGCCCGATCTCGGTGTGGATGCGGAAAGCGAAGTCGAGAGCCGAGGCGCCGTTCGGCAGGGACACGACCCGGCCCTTCGGCGTGAAGACATAAACCTCTTCGGGGATGAGGTTGATCTTGAGGTTCTTGAGGAACTCCTTGGGGTTCTTCTGCTCGCGGAAAAGCTCGACCATTTCCCGGAGCCACTGCAGGCGCTTGTCCTCCCGGATCAGGCTCTGGGGGTCCACGTCCTTGTATTTCCAATGGGCTGCGATGCCGTTCTCGGCGAGTTCGTTCATCTCGCGCGTCCGGATCTGGATCTCGAAGCTCCGTTTCTCCTCGGTGATGATGGTCGTGTGAAGAGCCCGGTAAAGGTTGGGTTTGGGCATGGCGATGAAGTCGCGGAAGCGCTGAAGGAGCGGCGGCCATTTCTGGTGGATGATGCCGAGGGCGGCGTAGCAGTTCTTGACCGTGTCGGTGATGATCCGGAGCGCCAGAAAATCATAGACCTGGTGGAAATCGATGCGCTGGCTCCTCATCTTGCGGTAGATGCTGTACGGCCGCTTGATCCGGAAATGGACCTCGACGGGAATATGGTTGTCCTTCATGAGACGTTCGAGCATCCGCCGGAATTTCTTGAGGTCGGCCTCGGCCGGCTTCCGGCGCGGCTCGACAAGAGAAGCGATCCGGAAGAACTCCTCGGGCTCCTGGTAGCGGAAGGCGAGGTCCTCGAGCTCGGCCTTGATCCGGCCCATCCCGAGGCGGTTGGCGATCGGCGCGTAGATCTCGAGGGTCTCCGCGGCGATCTGCTTCTGCTTGTCTTCGGGGAGGAACTTGAGCGTCTGGAGGTTGTGGAGGCGGTCGGCCAGCTTGATGAAGATGACCCTGAGGTCGTCGGTCATCGCCAGGATGATCTTCCGGACGGTCTCGGCCCGGCGGGCTTCGGGCGAGACGTCCTGGACGCGGCTGATTTTGGTCACGCCTTCGACGAGGCCGGCGACGTCCTTGCCGAAGGCCTCTTTGATCTCGGCGGCGGTGACATCGGTGTCTTCCAGGACGTCGTGGAGAAGCCCGGCGACAAGCGTCGTCCGGTCCAACTTCATGTCGGCGAGCTGGTTCGCGACCTCGAGCGGATGGCTGAGGTAGGGTTCGCCCGAACGCCGGACCTGACCTTTGTGAGCCTTCGCCGAAAAGACGTAGGCCTTCTGCAGGATGGCGATGTCCTTGTCGCCGAATCGGGAGGCGATCTTGTCCAGGATATCGTCGAAGCGGATCATCGGCGTTCGGGGTCGTGCTCGAGGATCCAGTCCACGGCTTCGAGCAGAGTGCCGGCGACGGCGGCGGGCGAGACGGCGCGCTCGCGCAACCGGATCTCGGCCGAAGGCCCGTACCCGGTCCGGACGAGGACGGGCGCGGCGCCGGCGGCCAGGCCGAACTCGATGTCCTCGACCTTGTCGCCGATCATATACGAGCGCGAGAGGTTGAGGCCGAGGTCGGCGGCGGCCCGCAGGGCCATCTCCGGTTTGGGCTTGCGGCAGGGGCAATCCAGGCGGTAGCGGGGGATCTCGGACAAGTCGTAATGAGGGCAAAAATAGAACGCGTCGATGCGGGCGCCGTGGGCCAGGAACTCCTCCGCCATCCTGGCGTGGATGGCCCGCAGATCGTCCTCGGTCAGAAAGCCGCGCCCGATACCGGACTGGTTCGTCACGACGACGTTCAGGAAACCCGCGGCGTTGATTTTGCGCACGGCTTCGAAGCTGAAGGCGTAGATCTTGACCTGATCGTATCGGCTGGGGTAGCCGACATCGACGTTGATCGTGCCGTCCCTGTCGAGGAAGACCGCGCGCTTTGTCATGGGAGGTAGGCCGCCGTCGCCTCGAAGACCTCGGCTGCGGAGATCCGGAGCAGGCAGCGGTGGTCGAAGGGGCACTCCCTGTTGGAACAAGGCCAGCAGGGGACGTCCTCCTTTTTAATGACCGTCGCGGGGCGGTGAAACGGCGCCGTGACGCGCGGATCGGTCGGCCCGAAGAGGCCGACCACGGGGACGCGCAGGGCGTTGGCGATATGCATCGGGCCCGTGTCGTTGGTGACGAAGACGGCGGCCTGCGAAGTGACTCCCAGGAGTTCTCCGAGCGTCGTCTTCCCCACGAGATCGATCGGCTTTTCGGTCAGAGCGGAGGCGATTTCTTCGGCCGCGGCGGCGTCTTCCGGAGCGCCCGTGACGGCGAGGGCGGCGTTTGTACGTTCTTGGAGGAGGCGGCCGAGCGCGGCGAACCTGGAGGCCGGCCAGCGTTTGGCCGGGCCGAAGGCCGCCCCCGGATTGAGAATGATGAGAGGCTTGTTCAGGTCGGCGCCCAGGCCGGCCAGCCTCTTCCGCGCCCGTTCTTGTCCCTCCGCGGGGACGGACAGCTTGATTTCCGGGGGGAGGGTTCTCAACCCCAATCCTTCGAGCAACCGCAGATAGAAATGGACCATGTGAGAAGGAGGATCCTCAACCTTCCCTAGGACGCTTTTCGTCAGAAACAAGCCGCGGCCGTCGCGTCGATACCCCCAGCGCTGAGGGATGTGCGCGGCGGCAAAAAGGAGGGCCGAAGAAAAGGAATTGGTCAGAAGCAGGCCGATATCGAAACGCAGGGCCTCGAGCGTTTTGGCGGCAGCGCGCAGATCCTTCCATTTATGGAGGGTCGGCAGCGGGACGATCCGGTCCGCGTATTCGCCGGCGGCGAAGAGGTCTTTGACCCAGGGGTCGGCCGCCAACCAGATCTCGGCTTCGGGGAGCGCGGCTTTGAGGCTCTCGAGCGCGGGCAAGGCAAAGAGGACGTCTCCGATCCAGTTTGGGATGCGGACGACGATCTTCATCGCGCGCGGACCGGCCTCTAGTCCGAACAGGGTTTATCCGAGGGGATCGTTTCGGCGGACTTGGCCTCCGCTTTCGATTCCCCGGATTTTCCGGGTTTCGTCTTGGCCTTGGATTTTTCGTCTTTGTCGGGAACGTTCTTTTTGGCGTAGTCGTTGATATAGAATCCGTTGCCCTTGAACTGGATGGCCGGCGAGGAGATGAGCTTTCGAAGCGGACCGCCGCAGCTGGGGCATTTCTTGCAGGGTTTGTCGGAGACCTTCTGCAGCTTTTCGAACCGCTTGTGGCATTTTTCGCACGCATACTCGTGTATTGGCATGTGTCCGTCCTTGAGGTCGCTATTATACCATTTATTTAAAAACGATGGCTTCGAAGACGTAGATCTCGGCGCCCTTCCGCCAGGCGTCCGGGGCAAGGCCGGCCTTGAGGCAGGCCTGGGCCAGGAACTCCAGCCGGTCCCAGTTGTTCTCCACCGGGACCTGGGGGAGGAGCAGGCCGCGCCGGCCGCCGCTGGAAATGACGAGCCCGTGCTTTCCGACTCGGACGAGATCGGGATCGTCGATTTTCTTCAAGGGCGTGAGGACGGAGATCTCGACCTCGATGGCTTTGAGCTCGGAGGTCGAGACCGGGCCGAACCGGGGATCCTCGGTCGCGGCATAGACGGCGCATTGGATGACGGCTTTATAAAGGGGATATACGGGTTCGATGAAACCGATGCATCCCCGGAGTTCGCCTTTTTTCTTCAGTGTGACGAAGGCGCCTTCGGGCGACAGGAGATTCAGGTTCTTCGTTTCATAGTCCAAGGTCTTCCCCTCCCTGACGAAAAGGTCCACGGCCTGCCGGGCGAGGCGCAGAAGTTCCTTTTTTTCGTCCGCGGAGAGGACGAACGCAGCCTGGGGCGCGGGAGCGCCGGCGCTGAATTCGCTCGGCCCTCCCCTGGCGGAAGCGGCCGGGGGGCTGCTGCTGTTCTCTCCCCCGCTGTTCGAAGCTTGTGTCTGGACGCGGGTGGTGACGGCCGCCGAAAAATATCCGACAACGCTGTCGGCCGGCGCCCCGCCCTCCGTCGAGTCGGCGCGGCGGAGGACCGTGACCGCGGCTGAGCCCATTTTTTGGGCATAGAGCAAGGCCGTGACCACGGCCGCACCGCCGCAGAGGACGTTCTCGTTCCGCTCGATCTTTCTCAGCAGCGTCGGGACCTTTTGATCTTGAACGAGTTCGAGGGTGCTTTTGTCCGTCGCTTCGGCCTCTTTTTGATTCAGAAAATGGGACATGTCGGTGGAGGCGATGACCAGCGCTTTTCGGTCCTTCAGGACCTTGGCCAGCGCGCCGGCCAGCATCCGGATGTTCGGTTCGGAGGGAAAACCCATGACGATGGGGACGATTTTCGCCTTGGGCAGGACTTTCTGGACGAACGGCACCTGGACCTCGACGGAATGTTCTTCGGCGTGGGCTTCGGGGACAAAACCGAAGCCCGAGGCGCCGGCGATGGCCCTTGCGGTGGGGGCGTCGACCTCGGCGATGCCGAGGGGCGTCTCGAACCCTCCCTCGGAATAGATGGAACAGCCCTCGAATCCGACGCGGTGAGAAGGGCCTAAAATGACCACGGTCTCGATGTCCTCTCCCTGGACGAGCCTATAGGCGAAGGCCGCCGTCCTTCCGGAATAGATGTAGCCGGCATGGGGCACGATCAGGGCCCGGATCTTTCCCGGCACGGCCGCGGGGCGCGCCGAGGCGAGGAAGCCTTCGATCCGCGCCGCGAGCGCGGCTTTGTCCGCGTCGTAAAACTGCCCGGCCCAGACGGGCTTGCGGATGCTTTGGGCGAAGGAGAACGCGGTGGACAGGAGCATCAGCGCGCCGAAAAATAAAATCGTTTTTCCCTTCATGTTATCCTCAGTGGTTCTTAGGGAATCTCTTCCGATATTATAAACGATATCCAAAATGAAATCTCGTCGCTGCGTTTCAATAATTCCGGGTACATGAACTCTTTCCCTGGCGATAATAGATAGCATCCCCCGAATAGTTACACGTCATTCCGGACTTGATCCGGAATCCAGCCTAAAAAGGCCTGGATTCCCACCTACGTGGGAACGACGTCTGGATTCCCGCCTCCGCGGGAATGACGGTTCCAGGATAATTGTGAAGGCATTATTGAGAAGCAACGCTTTGATTTTATCGTCTGCGAGCGAAGAAGCGGGCGAACGCTCTATTCAAGGATTCAATGGAACGACAAGATCGGGAGACGGCTGAAGCGACCATGGAGGGTTCAGCCTTTCCGAGGCGTCCTTTGAGGGAAAACGGCTCGGAAGAGGCTGGTCGGCGAAGCATGTTTGAGCTTCCCGGCGCACTCCCGTTATTAGGAAGCCGGGAAGCGAGTTCTGAGCCGCCGAGAAGGACGGTGAGGAAACGGCGTGAAAAATCCGAGTCAAGGGACGAGCCTTCGCGGCGGAAGTGGACCCCCCGGGCAAAGCCCGGGGCCCCGGCCGCCGTCGGGAGCGAAGACGTTTCCCGATCTTGTCTGCAGGACCCGCGACAAGGAGAGCGTTCGCCCGCTTCGAGCGAGCTTCTTCCCCGAGCCTTCTTGTTGACTTTTTCGGCCGGGTGGATAGAATAAAAAGAGGAAGGTTTTTCGATGAAGGACTTTTTTAAGACGCTGCTCACGATCATCGCCGTTTCCTCCGCTTTTTTCATCGGTTTTCATTTCGGAAAAGAGAAGGAAAAAGCCAAGATCCCCGAATTCCAGGAAGATTGACCATCCGTTCCTGGAAGTCCGGAATCCCGAGGAGATTCCATGTCCCCCTTTTCTTTTTCACCTCTGCGCCCTATAATATGCTTGCCTTAAATCCGGGTCCATCAGCGCCCGCGAATTTTTTGATAGAGGTTGGATCATGAATTGGGCAGTCACCGCCCTGCTCATCCTTTTCGGGGCGTTCGTCCTGCTCTTGATCATCAACCCGAACCTGTCCTGCTTCGGCAAACGCCTGAAATCACCTTTTTATCCCCTGTCGCGGAAGAAAAAGCTGGCCCAGGACGAGGAGGCGCGAAAGGCCAAACCGCTCAAGACGGACGATTATGGGTTCAAGCTCAGCGATGACAAAGCTCCGCCGGCGCCCGGGCCGTCGACGCAGGCCAAGAAGAAGGCCGAAGACTACGGCTTCAAGCTGGACCCATGAACGCCGGCCGGATGATGCGGCATCCCGGCCCAAGAAGGACACCGGTGAAACGGACAGTCGTGGTCCTCGGATGCGCGGCGCTCGCCGCCGTCCTCCTCGGCGAGGGGTGCTCCCGTCGGCGCGCGGTCATCGCTCCGGTCCCCCTGGCCTTGAGCGAGGTCGAGGGCTACGCTTCGCTCAAGCTCATCCAGAACGGGGAGACGGCCAAATCCAAATTTTCTTTCATCCTTGAGCTGTCCCGACGGGCGAGGGTCGAGATCCATGACCCGTTGGGCCGGACGGCGGCCGTCATTTTCATCGACGATCGGGATGGATATTTCGTCCTGGCTTCGGAAAAGGCCTATTGGAAGGCGACCGCGGACGAGATCATCGCCAAATTTCTGGGGACTCCTCTCAGCCTTCCCGAGATCGCCGGTCTTCTCTGCGGCCGCTGGTCCGGGAAAGGCGAAGGCGACGCGGCCTTGGCGGGATGGACCTTGAACCGCGACGGAGAAGGCCGCTGGGCGTCGGGCCGGAGGGAGGCCCTCGCCTTCAAGGTCCGCGAATTCTTCCCCAACAGCCCCGTCCCGCGCCGCGTGGAATTTCAAACTCTCTCCTGTCAGGGGAATCTGAGCCTGTTGTCCATGGAATTCAACAAACCCCTGGCTGTCTCCGTGTTCGATTTGGATTTTTTGAACCGCTACGCCTCTAAAAGCTGGGAGTACATCGAAAAGGCCTTGCGGCATGAAGATTAGGTCGTTCGCCAAGATCAACCTGGGCCTCGAGGTCGTTCGGAAGCGGCCTGACGGCTATCACGATATCCGGACGCTCTTTCAATGGATCGATCTTTTCGATGTCCTCGAGTTCCAGGACCGGCCACCGGCCGAAATCCGGCTCGAGGGAAACGATCCCGGCATCCCCTGGGATGAAACGAACCTGGTCTCCCGCGCGGCCCGGAGCCTCCGGGAGCGCTCCGGCGTTTCCCGCGGCGTCGATATCCGCGTCGAAAAGAATATCCCGGCCGGGCGGGGGCTGGCCGGGGGGAGCAGCAACGCGGCGGCCACGCTGTTGGCCCTCAACCGGCTGTGGGGGCTCGGCCTGGACAGGGAGGACCTGATCGACCTCGGCCGAGGGCTGGGAGCCGATGTAGCCTATTTTTTCGAGGGGGGGCTCTGCCTGGGAGAAGAGCGAGGGGACAGGCTGACCCCTCTCCCCGACCTGCCCAACCTGCCCGTGGTTCTGGCCTTCCCGCCCTTCCCGGTCCCGACCGCCCGGATCTACGCGAGTCTGACGCCGTCGTCCTTGACTTCGGCCGGTAAAGACAGTAAAATTAGCGGGTTTTTAGAGACGCGAGAATTTGGTTTTCTGGAAAATAGACTAGAAGACACGATATTTAGCTTCTATCCTCAGTTAAACGAGTATAAGAGCCTTTTCCGAAACCAAGGCGCGGAATTGTCTCTCGTGACCGGATCGGGCTCGGCGGTGTACGGGCTATTCCGCGACCGCGCGGCGGCCGAGCGGAGCTTGGCCGCGATGAAAACGCGCGGGGCGGCCGTCCTCGTCGAGACGCTCACCCGGGAGCAGGGCTGGAGCGGGCTAGAGGCTGGGGCGTCGCCAAGCGGTAAGGCAGCGGACTTTGGATCCGCTATTCGGAGGTTCGAATCCTCCCGCCCCAGTTCGGATATAAAAAAAGATCGGAGAGCATGAGAAAAAGGAAGCGACCATGAAAGTGTTCACCGGCTCTTCCAACATGAGCCTCGCCCGCGAGATCGCGAGCTATCTCAAGATCGAGCTGGGCAAGTGCGTCTTGGAACGTTTCAGCGACGGCGAGATTCATTTCTACATCGATGAAAACGTTCGGGGAGAGGATATTTTCATTATCCAGACCGGGTCCCATGACGCTAACACCCATCTGATGGAACTCTTTCTGATGATCGATGCCTTCAAGCGGGCCTCGGCGGAACGGATCACGGCCGTCATCCCCTATTTCTGTTACGGCCGGCAGGATTGGAAGGAGCGGCCCCGCGTGCCCATCTCCGCCCGTCTCATCGCCGATCTTCTCGAGGCGGCGGGAGCCGACCGGGTGCTGACCATGGACCTCCATTCCCCCCAGATCCAGGGCTTTTTCTCGATCCCGGTGGATAACCTGATCGCCCAGCCCGTGTTGGCCAAATTCATCCAGAGCCTGAATCTCGCCGAACTGATCGTGGTCTCCCCCGATGCCGGGGGCGTCGGCCGGGCCAAGGTCTTCGCCAGGCGGCTGGGGGCGAACTTGGCCATCATCGACAAGCGCCGCCCCGCGCCGAACGTCGCCCAGGTCTTCAATGTCATCGGCGACGTCCGGGACAAGAACTGCATCCTGTTCGACGACATCGTCGATACGGCCGGGACCCTGGTCCTCAGCGCCGAAGCCTTGGCGGCGAACGGGGCGAAAAGCATTCTCGCGGCCTGCACCCATCCCGTGCTGTCGGGGCAGTCCATCGCCAAGATCGAGAAATCGTCGCTCGAAAAACTGATCATGTCGAACACCATTCCCTTAAACGATAAAAGCCGAGGCTGCCGGAAGATCATCACTCTTTCGGTCGCCGAGATCTTCGGCGAGGCCATTCGCCGCATCAACGAGGGGAGCTCCGTGAGTTCACTGTTTGTGTAAGGAGGAAGCCAGCCATGAGCCTGGTCATTAAAAGCGAAAAACGAGACCTGTTCGGGAAGAACGCGTCGCGCCGGATCCGCAAGAGCGGCCTGGTTCCCGCCATCCTGTACGGCGAGGGCGCCGAGAGCCTTCCCCTGGTCCTGGCCAAAAAGGACATCGTTAAGATCATGAAATCCGAGACCCGGGAGAACACGATCTTCAAGATCGCTTATGACTCCGAGGAGAAGGACGTGATGATCAAGGCCCTCCAGATAGACGCGACGTCGGACGAACTGCTCCACGCCGACCTGATCCTCATCGCCATGAACAAGGCCATCCGGGTCTCGGTCCCGATCGAGCTCCTCGGCGAGCCCGTGGGCGTCAAGACCGAGGGCGGGTTCGTGGACTTCATGACGCGCGAAGTCGAGATCGAATGCTTGCCGGCGGACATCCCCGAGCGCATCTCCGCGGATATCTCCGGTCTGCATCTTCACCAGTCGCTGAAGGTCGCCGATATCACCGCTCCGGCGGGGGTGAAGCTGATCAGCGAGCCGAGCACGGTCCTGGTTCTGGTCCAAGTTCCGCACGAAGAGAAGGTCGAGGCCAAGCCGGAAGAGGAAGTGGTGGCCGCCGAAGCCGCCGCGGCCGCGCCGGCCGAGCCCGAGGTCATCAAGAAAGAGCGCAAGAAGGAAGAGGGCGAGGAGAAATAATCCGTGTGGGCCGTCGTGGGCCTGGGGAATCCGGGCAGGAAATACGCGGACACCCGCCATAACGCGGGATTCATGTTCGTCCAGAGCGTGGCCAAGGCCTGGGACGTCCGGGTGAAGAAGAGCCGGTTCCTCTCCAAGACGGCCGACGTCAAGAGGGGAACGGATCGCGTCACCCTCGCCTTGCCGCAGACCTTCATGAACGCCTGCGGGCAGGCCGTGCGGGAGCTCGTCCGGGGCCTGCGCCTCGAAACGGGACGGCTTCTCGTCGTTTACGATGACGTCTATATCCCTCTCGGCGAGATCCGCGTCCGCAAGGAGGGCGGTCCGGGCACGCACAAGGGCATGATCTCGATTGTCCAGGAGATCGCGACGAAAAAGTTCCCCCGCCTCCGCGTCGGCATCGGGCCGGCCCCGGACGGCGGCGACATCGTCCAGTTCGTGCTGTCGCCGTTTCGGAGGAATGAGAAGAAGCTCCTCGCGGAAAGCCTGGACAAGGCGCGAACGGCTCTGGACCTGATCCTGGACGGCCGGATCGACCAAGCGATGAACGAATTTAATTAGGACATCAACAGGGGAAACATAACGTATTCTCCTTGCTCCCCCTCCGAGAGAGAAGGAGCTGCGAAACCATAAGGAGGTTTTCATGAGATTGTACGAGACGGGATTCCTCATCTCTCCCAACGTGACGGAGGAAGAGGCGGACATCCTCATCCAGCAGATGGCCGACATCGTCACCCAGAAGAACGGGAAGATGGCCAAGCTGGAAAAATGGGGGAAGCGGCGAATGGCCTACCAGATCGGCAAGTTCGGCGAGGCCTATTACGTCTTCTTTCATTATGACGGCGGGCCCGACATCCCGCTGGAGCTCGGACGGCGATTCCGGCAGATGGACACGATCCTTCGCTATCTGACGCTGGTGAAGGAGACCCAGCAGAACGTCCGGAAGAAAAAGAAAGCGGTGGACCGCCGCCGGGCGAAAGAGACGGCCGCGGGAGAGCCGACGGAACCCGCCGCCGAGGGCGGAACGCCGGAGCCCAGAAAGCGCGAGGAGGCGTAAGATGGCCAGAGAAGAAAGATCCGAACGGGGATCGTACAAGAAATTCTTCCCGCCCAAGAAGAAGTTCTGCCGGTTCTGCCAGCGGAACGTCAAGTTCATCGATCACAAAAACGTCGACATCCTGAAGAAATACATCCCCGACCGGGGGAAGATTTCGCCCCGGCGCATCACGGGGACCTGCGCCTTCCACCAGCGGAAACTGGCCGAGGCGATCAAGCGGGCGCGCCTCCTGGCGCTGCTGCCCTTTGTCGAGGATTGAGCCGGCCGGGACGCTCCAGGAGAAATCATGAAGGTCATTCTGAAACAAGATGTCGAGAACGTCGGTCGGAAGGGCGACATCGTCAACGTCGCCCCGGGCTTCGGGCGAAACTATCTCATCCCCCGCAAGATGGGGATCGAGGTCACGCCTTCGAACATGAGGATGGTCGGGATCGAGCGGCAGGTTCTGAAGAAAAAGGTCGAGCAGGAGCGCTTGTCCTTTCAGGACCTGATCCAAAAGCTCAACCAGGTCACGATCTCGTTCACCCGGAAGGCCGGCGAAAAGGACCACATCTTCGGGTCGGTGAGCGCCGCGGACATCAAAGACGAGCTGGACAAGCTGGGATTTGACATCGACAAGAAGAAGATCGTCCTGGACGAGCCGCTGAAGCGGCTGGGGAACTATGACGTTCCGGTCAAGGTCTTCCACGACGACAAAGCGGAGATCAAGGTCGCCATCGTCAAGGAAGAGGAAAAGAACGAGCCGACCGTCTGAAAAAAAACGGAACGCGTCCGGAGCGTTCGCGACAGGCACGGCCCGGGGGGCGGCTCCCCGGGGATCGAAAGGAGGGACCCTTGGAAGTCGATCTGATGTTTCTCAAGAAGACCCCTCCCCATAGTCCTGAGGCCGAGAGGACCGTCCTCGGCACGATCCTGGTCAACAACAAGAGCCTCAACGTCGTTCTGTCCATCATTTCGCCCGAGGATTTCTACAAGGACGCCCACCGGAAGATCATCGAGACGATCTCCTTTCTCGTCGATAAAGGGGTCCCGGTCGAACTTCTGGCCTTGAGCGAGGAACTGCGCCGCGACGGCTCTCTCGATGAGGTCGGAGGGGCCGCCTATCTGGCCTCGCTGATGGACGGCGTGCCCAAAAACCTGAACGTCGAGTACTACGCCCGGATCATCAAAGAGAAAGCGCTGCTGCGGCGGCTGATTCTGTCGTCGGCCCAGATCATCAGCTCGAGCTATGAGCAGAAAGAGGACGCCGATGAGCTCCTCGACGCGGCCCAGGCGGCCATCCTCGACGTCGCCGAGGAACGGACCAAGCAGGGGTTCCTGCCTCTCTCGAAGCTGGCCGGCTCGACCATGGAAATGATCGAGGGCCTCGCCAAACGCCGGGAGGCCATCACCGGCGTCCCGTCGGGCTTCCGCGATCTCGACAACCTCACGGCGGGCTTCCATCCCCAGGAGCTGGTCATCGTCGCCGCCCGGCCGTCCATGGGCAAGACCGCCCTGTGCCTCAACATCTCCCAATATATCGGGCTGAAAGGGTATGCGGCGGGCTTTTTCTCGATGGAAATGTCGAAGGAGTCGATCGTGACCCGCATGCTCTGCGCGGACGCCCTCCTCGACATCCGGAACGTCCGCACGGGCTATGTCAGCGAGCGGCAGCTCGAAACGCTCCGCCTGAGCGCGGAGAGGCTTTCCCACATCAACGTCCACATCGATGAAACGCCCGCCCTGACCCTGATGGAGATGAAGGCCAAGGCCCGCCGCCTGAAGATGGAAAGGAGCCTGGACATCGTCTTCATCGACTACATCCAGCTCATGCGGACGGGAACCCGATTCGAGAACCGCAACCAGGAGATGTCCTACATCTCCCGCTCGCTCAAGGAGCTGGCCAAAGAGCTCAAGATCCCCGTCGTCGGCATCTCCCAGCTCAGCCGCGCGCCCGAAAAAAACCGGGGCAAACCGCGGCCGCAGCTGTCCGACCTCCGGGAGTCCGGCGCCATCGAGCAGGACGCCGACGTCGTCATCTTCATCTTCCGCGAGGAGATGTACATGTCGAAGGATGAGCGGGAACATGACGTCGAAAAGAAGGGCGTTGCCGAGGTCATCGTCGCCAAACAGAGGAACGGCCCGACGGACGAAGTCAAACTGGCTTTCCAAGCGAAGTACGCCCGATTCGCCGATCTCGAAAAAAGGTTGTCCGAAGCCGAGGCGTGAGGATGAGCCGGGACAGGAACGGTTCTCTCCTCGCCGGCTTCTTCCGGCAGATGGGAGAGGTCTGGATCCTGTTCGCCGAGACCTTCAGGAACCTGTTTCGGAAACCCTGGGAAAGGAAGAATTTCCTCCAGCAGCTCGAGGAGATCGGGGCGCGCACCCTGCCCGTCGTCTCCCTGACGGCGGCCTTCGGCGGGCTGGTCTTCGGCCTGCAGACCTATGTCGGGTTTCACCGCTACGTCGGCCAGGGCTCCGAAGCCTATGGAGGCCCGATCATTTCCCTGGGCCTGACCAAAGAGCTCATCCCCATCCTCGTCGGGCTCATGGTCGCGGGCCGGGTCGGTTCTTCGATGGCCGCCGAGATCGGGACGATGCGGATCACCGAGCAGGTGGACGCCCTCTTCACCCTTGGCGCCGACCCCAACCGCTATCTGGTCGTGCCCCGGACGGCGGCCGCCTTTTTGATGCTGCCCTGCCTGACCCTCTTCGGCGACATCATCGGCATCATTTGCGGCATGTTTTACAACGTTACGATCATGGGCGTGAACGGGAAGGTCTACCTCCGGAACACGCTCCTCTACCTCCAGTTCTGGGACGTCGTGAGCGGTCTGATCAAGGCCGCGGTCTTCGGCATCATCATCGCCGTCATCGGCTGCTGGCAGGGGCTCAAAGCCGAAGGCGGGGCCGAAGGCGTGGGCCGGGCCACGACCCGGGCGGTCGTGATCGCGAGCATCTGCATCCTCATCGTCAACTTTTTCATAAGCAAGTTCCTTCCAGGGTAAAGTCATGATCGGGATCGTCGACCTCCATAAATCGTTCGGATCGAAGAAGGTCCTGAACGGCGTGAACCTCGAGATCCCGAAGGGAGAGACGATGGTCGTCATCGGCCAGAGCGGCTCCGGAAAGAGCGTTCTGCTCAAGCTCCTCATCGGCGTCATGACGCCGGACCGCGGCGAGATCCGGATCGACGGAATGAACGTCGCCCCGCTGTGCGGCGAGGAGCGGCTGCGGGTGACGCGGAAGTTCGGGATGCTCTTCCAGGCCGCGGCGCTCTTCGATTCGATGACGGTCGCCCAGAACGTCGCCTTCGGCTTGAAGCGCTACACGGACCTCGGCCCCGACGAGATCGCCGGGCGGGTGGCCGACAGCCTGGCCAAGGTCGGCCTGCGGGGGATCGAACGGCTGATGCCCCACGAGCTCAGCGGCGGGATGAAGAAGAGGGTGGGCCTGGCCCGGGCGATCGCCTACGGGCCCGAGATCATCCTCTACGACGAGCCGTCGACGGGCATCGACCCGATCCGGGCGGACGCGATCAACGAACTGATCGTGCTCCTGAAAAAGGAGATGAACGTGACCTCGGTGGTGATCACGCACGACATGGTCAGCGCGACCAAGGTCGCCGACCGGATGGCCATGCTTTATGAGGGCCGGATCATCGCCCTCGGGACTCCGGAGGAAATCAAGAATTCAGCGGACCCCATCGTTCAGCAATTCATCCACGGCCGGGCCGAAGGCCCGATCAAGAACTGGTGAGGCCGGGAGAGGACGGGCATATGAGTCGCGAGCTACGGATCGGAATCTTCGTCGGGACGGCCATTCTCATCCTGGCGGTGTTTATCTTCATCGTCGGGGATATGTCCGACCTGTTCAAGAAGGCGGGCACCTCGATCACGGTCGTCTTCGACTCGGCCGCGGGGCTCGAGAAACGGGCCGAGGTCAAGATGTCCGGAGTCAAGATCGGCTTCATCAAGGACATCCGGCTCGAGCGCCGGAAGGCCCGGGTCGTGTTGGCCATCTATCCGGGGGTCGAGATCCCCAAGGATTCCAAGGCAACGACCGCGGCGCTGGGTCTGTTGGGAGAGAAGTACCTCGATATCATCCCCGGCGATTCCACGGAGAATTGCGGTCCGGGCGGCGAGTTGGCCGGGATGACCTCTATCGGCTTCGATCAGATCGGAGGGCTTCTCGCCTCCGTCGGCGGCCAGGTCAGCGACGCCGGGGGGGCCATCAAAGAGATGCTCGGTCCCGAGACGAAGGCCAACCTGAACCGCGCCCTCGAGAACATGGCCGCGGTCTCCGCTGAGCTCAAAGACTTCCTCGGCCGCAACCAGGGGGACATCAAAGACGCGGTGGGCGGAGCCCGCAGGACCTTCCAAAACCTGGACAAGAAGGTCGAGGACGTGGCCGCCGGGCTCCAGGAGACGATCAAGCTCTTGAAGGACATGGCCGCGGAGAACCGCGACAACCTCAAGCTCAACTTGGAAAAGATCAAGGACCTCATCGGCACGATGGAGGAATCGCTCAAGCTCCTGAACGCCTCGCTCGAAAAGATCAACCGGGGAGAGGGGACGCTGGGCAAGATCATCCAGGACCCCGGCCTTTATGCCAAGGCGGAGCAAACGCTGGACGATGTGCGCAACGCGACGAAGCCCCTCGCGTCCCTCCGCGGCCGTCTCGATCTCCGGGCCGATTATTACGGCCGGAGCGAACTCCTCCGTGCCGGCGTCATGGCCGGCCTGTGGTTCACTCCCCGGCTCTTCATCGATGCGGGGCTCGTCCGGGACCCCTGGGAGACGACGTTCAAATTCTCCCTCGCCGGCGGCTTTCGCTGGGGCGATCTCGTTTCCCGGGCGGGGATCATCGAGTCCGAATTCGGGCTCGGCCTCGATTATTACGCCCTCGACGATCGCTGGAGCCTGAGCGTGGAGGGCTTCGACTTCAACCGGCCGGACAGCCCTCGCTTCCGTTTTTATTCCCGGTTCTCCCCGGCGAAGCATCTCTACATTGTGGCCGGGCTGGACGATTTCAGCCTCGCCGCCCGGCGCGAGTTCTTCTTCGGCCTGGGCCTGGAGCTGCGATGAAGAGCAAGTCCGTCTTCATCTGCCAGTCCTGCGGGACGCATTCGCCCAAATGGCTGGGCCGCTGCCCGGGCTGCGGCGAGTGGAACACGCTCGTCGAGGAGGTCGAAGAGACCGTCGGCGCCGAATACTCCTTTCCCTCGTCCGAGCCCGTCCTCTACCAGGACATCAAGGAATTCAAGAACCCCCGGATCAAGGTCAAGATCGAGGAGTTCAACAAGGTCCTCGGCGGGGGGATCGTCATCGGCTCGCTGGTATTGATCGGCGGCGAGCCCGGAATCGGGAAATCGACGCTCCTCCTTCAAATCTCTCGGGACTTCGCGATCGATCAGGAAAAAGTCCTCTATGTCTCGGGCGAGGAGTCCCTCGAACAGATCAAACTGCGCGGGGAGCGGCTCGGCGTCCGCGGTGGTCAGCTCTTCCTCCTGGCCGAGACCAATCTGGAGCGGATCCTGGCCCAGGCGGAGAAGATCATGCCCCAGGTCCTGGTCCTGGATTCCATCCAGACCGTTTTTTCCTCGAAGCTCTCCTCGAGCCCGGGCACGATCAGCCAGGTCCGCGAGGTCGCCAACCAGGTCTTCCGTTTCGCCAAGCGGAACCAGGTCTCGTCGTTCCTCATCGGCCATATCACCAAGGAAGGCTCGCTCGCCGGCCCCAAATCGCTCGAGCACATGGTCGACGTCGTCCTCCTGTTCGAGGGGGAGCGGGACCGCAGCCACCGCGTTCTCCGGGCGCTCAAGAACCGGTTTGGGCCGGTCTCAGAGCTGGCCATTTTCGAGATGGCCGCGAGCGGACTCCAGGCGATCTCCAATCCCTCGGCCTTTTTTCTCAAGGAGCGGCCGGCCAACGAGCCCGGAAGCGTCGTCGTCTCGACGATCAAGGGGTCCCGGCCGCTGCTCATCGAGATCCAATCGCTCGTCTCTTCGACGCTCTTCGCCTCCAACCCGCGCCGGATGACGGTCGGGCTGGACCATTTCCGGACGGCGATGCTGCTGGCCGTCATCGAGAAGAAGCTCGGCTACGGCTTCGGGGGCGACGACATCTACCTCAACGTGGCCGGCGGGCTGGAGATCGAAGAGCCCGCCGCCGACCTGGGCATCGTCCTCGGCGTCGTCTCCTGCCTCAAGAACCGGCCGGTCCCGGCCGGCATGGCCGCGTTCGGAGAGGTCGGGTTGAGCGGAGAGGTCCGCTCGGTCGGCCAAGCGCTCGCCCGGGTCAAAGAAGCCGCCTCGCTCGGCTTCGGGACCATCGTCCTTCCTCAGGGAAATGTGGGGCCGCTCGAAAAAGAGGACTTGGCCGGGACGAAGCTCGTCGGCGTCCAGCACATTCGCCAGGCTATTGACCTCATCTTTTAATATATTGAAAGGATAGACTATGAACCTTTTATTCTTACGAATTTTTATCATCGCTCTGGTGACCGTCGCCGGCTATTTTTTCCCCGTTTTCAATCTGCAGCGCCCCGTGTCCGCGGGGATCGCCTTCGCCCTGGCCCTGATCCTCATCCACCTCGAGACGCGCATCCGCAAGACGCAGTTCAAGGTGATCTGGGGCTCGACGATCGGCACGTATCTCGGCGTGCTTCTGGGCTGGAGCCTGGGGGCCATCTATCACACCGTGGCCAACGATCCGACGACCGCGATCTTCATCCGGATCTTCTTCCTGATCATCCTTCCCTACATCGGCTTTCTGGTCGGCATGAGGAAATCGGAATGGCTCGACCCGGCCTATCTCTTCCACTTCTTCAAGGAGAAGAGCGTGGGACGGGCCTACAAGATCCTGGACACGAGCGTCATCATCGACGGCCGGATCACCGACCTCTGCGACACGTCCTTCATCGAGGGGACCCTGGTCGTGCCGCAGTTCGTCCTCAAAGAGCTCCAGCTCGTCGCCGATTCTTCGGACGGATTGAAACGCCAGCGCGGCCGGCGCGGGCTCGATGTCCTGGATCACCTCCAGAAATCGAAGGGCGTCTCGGTCATGATCACGGAGATGGACTTTCCCGACATCCGGGACGTGGACTCGAAGCTCATCGAGCTGGGCAAGCGCCTGGACGCGAAGATCGTCACAAACGACCTCAATCTGAACAAGATCGCCCGGCTCCAGGGGGTCTCCGTCCTCAACATCAACGAACTGGCCAACGCTCTCAAGCCCATCGTCCTTCCCGGCGAATCGATGAGCGTCTTCATCATCAAGGAGGGGAAGGAAAAGGACCAGGGCGTGGCCTATCTCGACGACGGGACCATGGTCGTCGTGGACAATTCGCGGCGGCTGATCGGGCAGAACGTAGACATCTCCGTGACCTCGGTGCTGCAGACGACCGTGGGGAAGATGATCTTCGGCCGGTATAACGAGGATAAATGAAGAACGTGACGGCGATCATCGTCGCGGCGGGCTCGGGCCGGCGCTTTGGATCGCCCAAGCAGTTCGCCCTGCTCCGGGGCAGGCCGGTCCTTGCCTGGAGCCTTGACGTGTTCGAATCACACCCGCGTATCGGGGCCATCGTGGTCGTCCTCCCGGATGAAAAATTGGGACGAGATCTCAAGGACGGCCATAAGAAGATCACGGCGGTCGTCACCGGGGGCGAGCAAAGACAAGATTCCGTGTTCGCAGGGCTCCTCCGCGTCGACCCGCGGCGGACGGCTATCGTCCTCGTCCATGACGGAGCGAGACCGCTGGTGACGGCGGAGATCATCGACCGGGTCATCGAGGGCGCCGAAAAAAAAGGCGCGGCGGTTCCCGTCCTGGCCCTGGACGATACCGTCAAGGAGATCAAGCGGGGGGCCGTCGTCCGCACGCTCGACCGGGAGACTCTCGTCCGGGTCCAGACGCCCCAGGGTTTCGCCCTCGATCTTCTCCAGCGGGCGCTCGACCGGGCGCGGGCGGACGGCTTTTACGGCATGGACGATGCCGCTCTCGTCGAGCGGCTTGGGGCTCCCGTGGCGGCCGTCCGGGGGGAGGCGCGGAACATCAAGATCACCTCGCCCGGCGACATCCGATCGGCGGAGGCGCTCCTTGACGATTAGGACGGGAATAGGCTATGACCTGCACCGCCTGGCGGCCGGGCGCAGGCTGTTCCTGGGCGGGCTCGAAATCCCCTTTCCGGCGGGGCTCGTCGGCCATTCGGACGGCGACGCCCTGGTCCACGCTCTCATCGACGCGGTCCTGGGGGCTTTGGGAGAAGGCGACATCGGGCAGATCTTCCCGGACCGCGACCCTCGTTATAAGAACATCCGCAGCACCGAGCTTCTCGAATCCGTGATGGCCATGGTCCGCAAGAAGAAGCTGCGAATCCTCCATGCGGACGTCGTCGTCGTCGCCGAGAAGCCGAAGCTGGGGCCGTGGTTTCCGGATATGAAGAGGATCCTCGGGCCGATCCTCGGAGTCCGGGACGACCGGTTGGGGCTCAAGGCCAAAACGAACGAAGGGCTGGGGCTGATCGGCCGCGGCCGGGCGATCGCCTGCTGGGCGGTGGTTCTCGTCGGGGGGAAAAAAGCTTAGGCGGGGAAAAGGCAAAAAAAAAGGCCGCCGTTCGATCCGTGCGGAAGAAACGGCAGCCTTTCAGGGAATGGGAAAAAGGGGGGATGCGGTTGTTCCTTGCGTCACGCGCACCATCCTTCCCTTAGGAATGGGGGGGAGCGGAGATGTCGGCCTTGGCCAAGTAGTTGGCGATCATCTCATAGCCGGCCTGCTTTCCGATCTTCATCATGTCGACGGTCGGCGCGGCGATGAAATTGAACCCGATGAGCGTCAGCAAGGCGGCGGCCAGGAAGATCCCGATCTTTTCTTTGAGCCTCATGTTCGTTCTCCTTTCACATTTCTCGTTTTCATTCATATATACGCTCGTACCTTGAAAAAGGTTCCCGTTGTTTCGCGTCCTCATTTTTTCCTCTCACTCCATTGGACCGTCCTCCCCCGGCTTCCTTTGAACATTTGAACATTCCCGCGGGACTCGGGGAAGAAGCTCGCTCGAAGCGGACGAACGCTCTCCTCGTCGCGGGTCATGTCACCGATCAGCCCCAGCTTTCTCGCTCATCACCCACCTTCGGGGGGTCCCATTTCGCTTCGAACGCTGGGGCGCCCGATCGGTGCCACCCGTAAATAGAGCGTTCGCCCGCTTCTTCGCTCACCGACTGTCAAATAACCTCCCTGCCCTTGACGCTTCCCATCAATAGCGGCTTCCCGAGACAAAACGGGGACACGTACCTGAGGGACACATGCAAGAGGATGTGTCCCTCAGGAACATGTCCCCATCTAATTCAGCGGCGAGATTTCCTAATGGTCGCTTCGCTTTCTTCCCCTTCGCCCAAGCTAATCATAAGTGTTTTATTAAACGCGTCTTCGGTTGCCTAGGTGAGGGGATGGGGGATGAGCGGACCGACCTTTTTAACCCCCCTGACGAGTCTGGCGCGCTTGTTTTATCGACAGTGAGCGAAGAAGCGGGCGGACGTTCCATTCACGGATTGAACTGACAGACAAGATCGGGAGACGGCTACGCGACCAAAAAGAGATCTCGCCGCTACCGTTCGGTCTTCTTGGCGGAGAATTCAAGGACGCGACGGAAGGGTTGGCCCCAAGGCCCCCATAGCGGAGGGGGGTCCCGGCGTTTCGCCGGGGGGAACAGCCGGGTCACTCTTGGAAGGAAACCCTTTGAGCGGGTTTCCTTCCAACGGTCCGGCGGGAAAATCCCGCCGTCCCTGCCTTCCTTCCAACGAGCCTAATCCCACGCATTGATCGGGAAGTGACTGGTTCCCCAGGGGGCCGGGGGCCACCCTGTCGCCGCGTCGACCAAAGACTTCAAAGCCAAGAAGGACGGGGAGGAAACGGCGTGAAAAACCCGAGTTGGGAGCGAAGACGTTTCCCGATCTTGTCTATGACCCGCGACGAGATGAGAGTTCGCCCGCTTTGAGTAAGCTTCTTCCCCGAGACCGTTGACATAGGAAAAAGGACGATATATGCTCAAACAAATTCTCGAAAGGAGATGGAGAGGTATGAAAAATAGGCGGCGCATGTTCGTTTTTCTATGTCTTTTTTCCTTCGTCCTGCTGATGATTTCGGCCCAGGAGTTCGGCGGCCGGCGCGCGTCCCAGCCGACGAAGGCCTATATCGTCGGCGGCGTCCGCCACGGCGCGAGCTTCTTTCCGCCCGTGGATTATCCGATGACCCGGCCCAAAATCCAGGGTCAAATGGATTTTCTGCATTATCACAAATACGATGAGGTCATTTATTTCCTGAACAAATGGGCCAAAGACTATCCCAACCTCGTCGATCTCTATTCCGTGGGCAAGAGCTTCGAAGGCCGGGACATCTGGCAGATCACCATCACCAACAAGGCCACGGGAAAGGACACGGACAAGCCGGCCATGTTCGTCGAGGGCAACCGCCATTCGGGCGAAGTGACCGCCGGGGAATGCGCGCTCTGGATCGGCTGGACCGTTCTGTCCAACTACGGCAAGGACCCGGAGATCACCAAACTCGTCGATACGAAGACGCTGTATCTCAAACCCAAGAACAACCCCGACGGATCGGACATGTACTTGAACACGGCCCAGTCAAACCGGAGCACGGTCCGGCCGTATGACGATGACGGCGACGGGCTCCTCGACGAAGACCCGCCCGAGGACCTGGACGGCGACGGCTTCATCCTCCAGGTGCGGAAGAAAGTGGAACCCGGCAAGGGGACGATGATGATCGATCCCAACGACAAGTCCGGCCGTCTGATGATCCGCGCCCCGGAGGGCAAAGGGGACTATACCACGTCCTCCGAGGGCCTCGACAACGACGGTGACGGCCGGGTCAACGAGGACGGCATCGGCGGCCTCGACCTCCACCGCAACTACGTCGAGAACTGGCGGCCCATGCCCGGCCTCGACCTCACCGGCCGCGGCTGGACGCAGGGCGGCGCGGGCGAATACCCGCTCTCCGAGACGGAGACTCGGGCGGTGGTGCTTTTCCTTCTCCAGCATCCGAATGTCTCCGTCGGCCAGACCATGGACACGACCGTCCCCATGCTCCTCCACGGCCCCTCGACGAGCCGCATGGAGGAATCCATGTTTCCGGAGGACATGAAGATCTATAAATATTTCGACGAGGAAGGGAAGAAGATCACCGGCTACAGGTCCGCCGGCGATACGTACTGGGACTACGCCAACCAAGGCCGGGGCGAAGGGGCCGGCGGCCGCGGCGGAGCCGGCGGCGCCCAGCCTCCCGCGCCGGACGCGGGCGGCCGCGGGGCTGGCGGCGGACAGGGCGCTCCCGCTCCGGCCGAGCCGCGCGGCTCGCCGCTCTTCGGCCACTCCCCCGACTTCGGCTATCTCTATTACGGCGCGGTCTGGTACGGCGACGAGCTCTGGAACGGAGGCCGGATCAAGGACTACGACGGCGACGGCCGCGTCACGCCGCTCGAACAGCTCCGGTATATCGACGAAGAGCTGAGCGGGAAATATTTCATCCCGTGGCACAAGTTCAACCATCCGACGCTCGGAGAAGTCGAACTGGGCGGGTTCAGTCCCAAGTTCTGGAACCAGAACCCTCCGCCCGAACTTCTGGAGGAGTGGATCAAAAAGGAAGGGATGTTCAACCTGTTCCTGTACAAATCGTTGCCCCAGGTGAAGATCGTTTCGACCAAGATCCAGCCCGTAAAAAAAGAAGTCGACACGTACGAGATCGTAAGCGTGTTCACCAACGAAGGCTATCTGCCGACGGCCCTCAAGATGGCCGACCGGGTCAAGATCGTCCGGCCCGACGCGGTCCAGATCAGCCTGCCCGCCGGACTCGAGTTCGTGGGCAGCCGGACCCGTCAGGAGATCGGCTACCTGCAGTCGAAGCAGATGAAGGAGGTCCGCTGGAAGGTCAAAGGCAAGCTCAATCCCGGCGCCGAAGCGGAGGTCTCGATCAGCTCCACGCGCGGCGGGGTGGAGAAGGCGAAGGTGAAGCTGGCGGCGTAGAAGCATTGGCATCGGCGCCACCCATAAAATGGGCCGCCGGTTGCTCTTTTCCTTAAGTCGAGAACGAAATAAGGTTGGCGATGGAACGGACATTTCTCCCCGACAACGATCCTTATGTTGAGCTGATCGAGTTCGCCCGAGCCAAAAAACCGATCGCCCTGGCGACCATCATCGAAACCGCGGGCTCGACGCCGCAGGTCCCGGGGTCCTCCGCTCTTTTTGCCGCGGATGGTCTCGTCTGCGGGACGATCGGCGGCGGTTCCGTCGAAGGACGGGTCGGACGGCAAGCCCTTTGGGCGCTGAAAAAAAAACAAGCGCTCGTCCGCGCGTTCGATCTGGCTCACGAACTCTCGGACGAAGGGGACGGCGTCTGCGGCGGCCGCCTCAAGGTCCTGATCGACGCCGATCCCGGCCGGCACGTCCAAGCTTTCAAAGACCTGAGGCGGGCGGCCAAGTCCCGCCGGCCAGGCGTCCTGGTCACCGTGATCGAGACAACGGTGTCCGTACGGATCGATTCGTGGGAAAATGCTCCTGGGAAGGAAGGCAGGGACGGCGGGATTTTCCCGCCGGACCGTTGGAAGGAAACCCCATCGAAGCGTTTCCTTCCAAGAGTATCCGGACGGGTCAAGAAGATCTCCCGGTCCTGGCTGTCCGGGGCGTATCGGCCGCCCGACCTTCGGCGGGCCGGTCTGGATGGGCTCGACGACGATATCCGGGCCGCTTTCCGGAGCGGCCGACCCGCCTTGACGAGACATAAAACAGGCTGGCATTTTGTCGAGCCGCACCTGCCTCCGCCGCGGCTGGTGATCGTTGGCGCCGGCCACGTCGGCCGGGCTCTCGCCCGACTCGGAAAATTCCTTAATTTCGAGGTCGTCGTCCTCGACGACCGGGCCGAGTTCGCTAATGCCCGGCGATTTCCCGAGGCTGACCGGGTCCTGGTCGCGGACATCAATAAAACCTTGCGGGCGTTTCCCGTTTCCGCGGACACGCATATCGTAATCGTCACGCGGGGACACCGTCAGGACGAAGGCGCGCTCCGGGCCTGCATCAAGCGGAGGGCCGGCTATCTCGGGATGATCGGGAGCGCGCGCAAGGTTGATCTGGTCAAGGCCCGGTTCCTCGAACGGGGCTGGTGCACGGCCGCGGAATGGGCTTGCGTCCGGACGCCCATCGGTCTGCCTATCGGGTCGAAGACCGTGGAAGAGATCGCGGTCAGCATCGCGGCCGAACTCGTCCTCGTCCGCCGAAAAATTCAGGGACATGAACCGAATTTCTGAATTCGGTATCGTGTCCCGGGAATTTTTCGGGGCGTGCTGTAAGCACGCCAAGCCGCGCCATCGATGCGATAGCCGATGTTAGAAGGATCAAGATGATCTGGGCCGTCCTACTCGCCGCGGGCGAATCGAAGCGGATGGGAACGCCGAAACAGCTCCTCCCCTTCGGCCGGACGACCGTCATCGAGACCGCCCTCGAACACATCCTCGCCTCGGCCGCGGACCGGACGCTCGTCGTCCTCGGCGCGGTCCACGACCATATCGAACCCCTCCTCAAAAGATTCCCCGTCATCCTGACCGTGAATCCGGGCTTTCGGGAAGGGATGCTGTCGTCCGCGCGGTGGGGGATCCGCCATCTGCCCCCTGACGCCCGAGCCGCCCTGATTTTGCTCGGTGACCAGCCCTGGATCACCCCCGAAACGATCGATCGGGTCATTCACGTTTTTAAGGAAACCGGCCGGGGGCTCGTCCTTCCGGTCCACGGAAAGGCCGGGGGGCATCCTCTTCTCATCGATCTCAAGTACAGGGAGGAGATCGAAAGCTTGAACCCGGCGGTCGGTCTGAAGGAGCTTTTATCCAGGCATCCGGAGGACGTTTGCCGCATCGAGAGCGGGGATGCGGGGATCCT
>JAUYDS010000210.1 GCA_030691735.1 Candidatus Aminicenantota bacterium | reverse complement strand
GGGCCTGCGTCATAAAAGTGGGGTAAATCATGCGACTCGGGATTCCCAGTAGTCTTCAAGCCTGTTGGATTTCATCATGCAGCGTAGGGCAATGATGGCGTTTGCGCCCCGGAGGGTCCATTCCATCCCAGATTGCTTAAGGCGCTGGCCGATGACCGTTTTACATCCGGCTTCCACCACCCCGGAGCCGACGAACAGTCCCTGAGCCCGGAACTCCGCATAACGCATCCGCTCCTTGTTCTTGTCCAGGTATTGGATTTCGGCCACCGCGGTCTTCCTTAGTTCGGGATTGTCGGGGAGGACGTGGCGGGCTTGGAGGATGATTTTTTCGACTTGACCCGCATCCAAGTTCCCCCACCAACGCTGACGCCGTCGCTCCATCCACTTCTCGTCCGACCCGAAGAGGATCCGGCATAACTGCGAGACATGTTCGCGGGCATGATAGAGGTCGATGATCGAGATGGCCTGCGGGAAGTGCATCTCAGCCAGGTTCTTCACCCACTCCGCGCCGTCCCCCAGGACGACAACCCTCCGAGCTCTGGCCACTCCCCGACGCCGCGCTTCTCCATAGATCCGCCAACCGAATGTCTCGGCCGTTTCGATCGCGCCGACGAAACTGGTCGTCTCCGGATCCCGGATTGGGAACCCCTCCTCATCGACGCTGGTCTGGATAAAGACGCACCCGAGTTTGGCCTCGCGGGTCTTGGCCGTTCCATCCGGTTGTTTTCCTTTGACCCCGGCCAACTCCGGGCGCGTCATCGGCACGCCTGTCCCGTCGTAGCTGACATACATCACCGGGATATCCTTCTCCGGTTCGGGATGTTCTTCCCGACTCAGGATCTCCTGCCGTTCCTGCTCGGACCAGGACTCCATCTGTTGACCGATCCCCTCGGCGACCCGCTCGACATCCTTGGCGCTGACCTCCAAGCCGGCATAGATGTGGAGGTCGTCGCGCCCGTCCTTGAAGGTCGACTGGCTGCCGGCCCGGGCCATCATTCGCCGTAATCCCGGAGAGCGCGTCGTTCCAACCACGTCCAAGGCTTCGTCACCCGGATAGCGGGTCGCTTGACACGAGGGACACTGAAAACGTGACCGTTCATAGACCACC
Organism: Candidatus Aminicenantota bacterium; assembly: GCA_030691735.1. Classification (GTDB taxonomy): domain Bacteria; phylum Acidobacteriota; class Aminicenantia; order Aminicenantales; family UBA4085; genus JAPKZI01. The sequence goes on along the minus strand of JAUYDS010000210.1, from coordinate 8,399 downwards.
GGTCCCAGGATCGTCATCAGTTCCTTGCGCCGGATGCCCTGGCTTTCCATGCGATGACCACAACGGCAGACGACCGCTTCCTCTCTCCGACCCGTCCCAAGCTCGGCCAGTATTTCGGTAAGGACCTTGGCCCCACAGGCCATCACGACCACGCGCAAGGCTGACTCCCAAGCTTCCAGATCCGGCCTCTTGGCCTTGGCCAGGACCTCGACCAGACGTCTTACTTCCCGGTCTTGTTCGACTCGGGTTTCAAGCGTTTTTTTTCCTGCCCCTCAGCGCGTCCGAGCTCGGCGAGTCTTTCGGTGACTTGTTCGAACTCCCGGCACAGCCCCTGAAACTTCTTGTAGGCGACCACGTCTTGGCGGGCTTGTTCGAGGTCTTCAGGCGAGGTCAAGCGTCGGCTGACGATCTTGTGGCCTTCGCGGCGGGAGAGGACGTAATAAGGACCCCGGCGGGACTTCTGTTTTTGTCCTTGGCGCTGGACGGGGAAGAACTGTTCGTTGATGGTGCCGCGGCGCATCGAGTCGATGGAACGAATTTCGTCAAGGATGGCCAGACGACGGGCTTGGATTTGGGGAATTGTATTCATGGAACCTCCATAGTGTAGACATGTGTCTACACTATCAGGCTTTCCGTCCCAAGTCAAGCCCCAATCCCTACTTCTATGACGCAGGCCCCAAGCTCCCTCGCAAATTGACAACCCGCCGGCTTTCATTATAATAGATGTTTCGCTCGCTGAAGAGCGGACCCATCGGGTTTTTTCAATACGGAATCGCTTGAAGGAGGATGGATCGTGGCTGAAAAAACGAAAAACCCCGAGCCGATGAAGACGATATCGGACATACTCAAATTCGCCATCCAACGGGAGGAGGAAGCCGCCCGCGCCTACGGTGAACTGGCCCGGACAACGACCGACGCCGGCCTCAAGGTCCTCCTTCTCGACCTCCAGTCCGATGAGGTCAACCACCGCAAGTTGCTCCGGGAGCTTTCCACCTCGGACGACTTCCCCCAGGTGGAGGGCGCCGTCCCCGATCTCAAGATCAGTGATTATCTGGTCGATGAACCGATCGGCGCGGACAGCCGCATGCAGGACGTCCTGATCTTCGCGGCCAAGAAAGAGGCGCGAGCCGCCGAGCTCTACGACCGGCTCCTGGGCCTATCGTCCCACCCCAAACACAAACGCCTGTTCCAGTTCCTGGCCCAGCAGGAAAAAACGCACAAGCTCAAACTGGAACAGACATACGAAAAACAAGTCTACCAGGAAAACTGAAAGCGATCGGAGATCAAGGAGGAGATCATGGAAAAATACGAATGCACGGCCTGCGGCTATCTTTACGATCCGGGGGTCGGCGATCCGGAGAACGGCATCGCCCCCGGCACGGCTTTCGAAGACCTGCCGGAAGACTGGGTCTGTCCGCAGTGCGGCGTCGGCAAGGAGTTCTTTCAGAAGATCTAAGGAGGATGGGGTCGAATCAACGCGTTGAGCGACGTCTCCATCGGCGCGAGTTTGACCCCGGAGCCAAGGCGATGAAGATCGTCATCATCGGGAACGGGTTGGCCGGCACGCTCGCGGCCAAAGCTCTGCGCGAGGAGGACAAGCAGGCCGAGATCGAGATCTATGCCGAGGAGAAATATCTTTACTACCCTCGACCCAACCTGATCGAATTCATCTCCGGGAGTCTCCCGCACGACCGCCTCTTCGCGTTCCCCGAGCGATGGTACGGTCAGCAGCGGATCGACGTCCGGCTGGCGACTCCCGTACGGCGGGTCCTTCCTGACGCCAGGCAGGTCGAGACGACCGACGGCCAACGGGTCGCCTATGATGCCCTTCTCCTGGCCAACGGCGCGAGCTCGTTCATCCCTCCCATCCGGGGCGCCGACAAGAAGGGCGTGTTCAGCCTCAGGACCCTGGACCATGCCCTGGACATCCTCGAACGTCTGAGGGACCATGCCCGCGCCGCTGTCATCGGCGGAGGCCTGCTCGGCCTGGAGGTCGCGCGGGCCCTGAAATCGCGGGGCGCCGAGGTCGAGGTCGTCGAGGCTCTTCCCTATCTCCTGCCGCGTCAGCTCGATCCGAGGGGCGGGGCTATTCTCAAGACGGAAATGGAGAAACGCGGGATCCGCGTCCGCGTCGGCGTCGCTACGGAAGAGATCCTGGGGGACGACGAAGCGCGGGGGATCCGGTTCAAGACCGGCGATGAGATCGCGGCCGAAACGATCATCATCGCGGCGGGAGTGAGGCCGAACCTCAAACTGGCCCAGGAGACCGGCCTTCCGACGGACCGCGGAGTTCTCGTCAACGAGCATCTCGAGACGAACAAAGAGGGGATCTTTGCCGCCGGCGACGGGGTTCAATACAAAGGCCTGGTTTACGGGATCATCCCCGCTTCCTTCGAACAGGCGCGGACCGCCGCCGCGAATATTCTCGGCCACAAGGTCAAATACGAAGGGACCGTCCCTTCCATTACCCTGAAGGTCGTGGGCATCCATCTGACGTCGATCGGACAGGTCAATCCGGACGGCCGCGAGTTCGAGGAACTCCGCTTCGAACGACCGGAGGAAGGGGTCTATAAGAAGGTCGTCCTCAAGGACGGCGCCGCCGTCGGGGCGATCTGGCTGGGGACGAAAAGCGGAGTCAACGGCATTACCCGGGCGGTCGTCCAAAAAGCCAACATCGATAAATGGAAGAACGAGCTCTTCTCCGAGACGTTCGACTTTTCCCTCTTATGACGAACCGCTTCTTATCGGCCCTGGTCCTCGTCGGGTTCCTCGTGATCCCGGCGGCCGCCCAGGTCAGGACCAACGGCTATTTTTCCCTGAATTACGGCCAAGGACAGGATCAAAGCGCTTTTTCCCGCAGCAGTTTCCAGGAGGCCCAGGCCGGCCTGGTTCTGTCGGGCGAATGGCCCCCCCGCTTCGCCTATGCGCTCGAAGTCCGGTCCCGCGACGTCACCCGTTTCGAGATCGAACAGGCCTGGGCCGCCTTCCGTTGGTCGGATACCGTTCAAATCAAGGTTGGGTTGTATCTCGTTCCTTTCGGGAAATATAACCAATCCGCGCGGCCCTTCCAGACGCGCCTCGTCCAGGCTCCGCTGCCGGTCGGCGAGGTCTTCCCTTCGAGCTGGCGGGAGATCGGCCTCCTCGTCGAAGGCAAATCCGGGTTTCTCGTTTATTCCGCCTATCTCGGCAACGGCCTGGCGGAGGGAGAAAATCTCCGGGCCGGCCAGCAATTCATGGACAACAACCGCGACAAAGGCCGCGGCGGGCGGTTGGGATTGCTTCTCAGCGACGCGTTCGAGGTCGGGGTTTCCTATTATTCCGGAAAGATCGACGCCGAGAACGATCGGGGCCTGACGCTCAAGGGCGTCGATCTGACCTGGTCGGATGCCCGCCTCCATCTGTCCGGTGAGTACATCAAGGCCGAGATCGAGAATCCGGCCCCTTTTTCCCGGGGCACGGCCGAAGGCTGGTTCGCTCTCGGCTCGTTCGACATCGGCTCGCTGAGCCCCTTCGTCGCTTATGAAAAATTCAACTACGAAGACGCGTTCCATGGCCCGGGATTCGCCGGCCCCTTGACGGCCGGCTTGGGTCTGTTCGACAAGCGCAGCCTCTGGGCGTTAGGGATCATCGCCACCGTCCATCCGAATATCCTTTTAAAATTCGAATACGATCTCAATAAGGAAAGCGACCTCGAGCTCAAGAACAACGTGTTCCGCGCTCAGGCGGCGGTCCATTTTTAGCGAGGGAAGCCATGGCCAATGTCGTCGTTTTGGGAACGCAATGGGGAGATGAAGGAAAAGGGAAGATCGTCGACCTGCTGACGCCTTCGTTCGACATCGTGGCCCGCTACCAAGGCGGCCACAACGCCGGACATACGGTCTACGTCAAGGGGAAGAAGATCGTCCTCCACGTGATCCCCTCGGGGATCCTCCATCCGAAGACCCTCTGCATCATCGGCAACGGCGTCGTCCTCGACCCGAAGGCGTTCCTCGACGAGATCGACGCGCTCAAAAAGTTCGCCGCCATCGACGAGACGAACATCGTCGTCAGCAACCATGCCCATTTGATCCTGCCTTACCACGGCTTCTTCGAGAAGTTCTGCGAGGACCGCTTGGGCGAGCGGAAGATCGGCACGACCTGCCGCGGCATCGGCCCCGCCTACGAAGACAAGGTCGCCCGTCGGGGTATCCGGGCGGGGGACCTCTTGAACCTTGACGTATTAAAGGACAAAATCGCCAAGAACGTGGAGGAGAGGAACGATTTCTTCAGCCGCCACGGGCTTCCCGAAGTCGATGCGCGCCGGATCTTCGAGGACTATGCCGGCTATGCCGCGGCCATGAAACCGCATATCCAGGATGTCGCCCTGCTCCTGGACGAGAGGATCCTGGCCGGCCAATCCGTCCTGTTCGAGGGGGCGCAGGGCGCGCTCTTGGACATCGATCACGGGACCTATCCCTTCGTGACGTCGTCCAATTCCACGGCCGGCGGCGTCTGCACGGGGCTGGGCGTCGGTCCGACGAACATCGACGCCGTCCTGGGGGTGACGAAGGCGTACACGACCCGGGTCGGCTCCGGGGCCTTTCCCACCGAGATCTTCGATGAGGTCGGCCGGAAGATCGCCCAGAGGGGAGACGAGTTCGGCGCGACGACTGGGCGGCCGAGACGGTGCGGCTGGTTCGACGCAGTGGCCGTGGCCTACGCCTGCCGGGTCAACGGCATCGAGCGGGTGGCGATCACCAAGCCGGACGTACTCGACGGTTTCGAGGAGCTCCAAGTCTGTACGGGCTATACTTATAAAGGAAGCAAGCTCCGGAGCTTTCCGACCGAAGCCTGGATCCTGGACAAAGTGGTGCCGGAGTATCGTCGTGTGCCCGGCTGGAAATCGCCCGTCCACAGCCAGAAGGAGTTCGGAGCGCTGCCGCAGGAATTCAAGGACTATCTTCTCCTGCTGGAAGACCTCATCGAGGCGCAGGCCGGCTTGATCTCGACCGGCGTCGAACGGGACGAGACGATTTTCAGGGACGACTCGTTGAATGGGCTCCTGGACATGGAGGCTCTCCGCCGGAATGCCCCCTCCCACGGCTGAGGCAAGATCAGTTCGCCGGACGCATCGGTGAAATCAACAAACAGGGACATCATCCAATGGATCGAGATCGATCGCGGGGCGCTCGTCCATAATCTCCGTCAATTCCGGTCTCTCATCGGCCAGGACCGGACGCTGATGGCGGTCGTCAAGGCCAATGCCTACGGCCACGGCCTCCGCGAAGTGTCCGAGATCGTTCTGAGCGCCGGAGCCGATTGGCTGGGAGTGAATTCGGTCGAGGAAGGGATCAATCTCCGCGAGGCGGGCTTCGACGCGCCGATCCTCGTCCTGGGAGCCGCGCTTCGCGGCGACCTCGAAAAGGCCTTCCGCCATGATCTCCGCCTGACCGTCTACAACACCGAGACGATCGACGCGCTCGGCCGCCTTGCCGCAAAGCTCAAGAAAAGGGTGCGGGTCCATCTCAAGGTCGAGACCGGCACCTATCGGCAGGGTCTCCGCGCCGAAGATCTGGTCCGGTTCGTTCGTCGGATCCAGAAGCATCCGGGGCTCGTCCTCGAAGGATTGTCGTCGCATTTCGCCAACATCGAGGATACGACGTCGTCTGCGTACCCCGATCTCCAGTTGAAGGCCTTCCTCGCCGCGGTCGACAGGCTCGGCCGGGAGAGGATCGAGATCCCGGTCAAACACATGTCCTGTACCGCCTCCTCGATCCTGTTTCCGTCGACCCATTTCGATATGGCCCGCGTCGGTATCGGGCTCTATGGGCTCTGGCCGTCGAAAGAGACCCTTTTATCCTGCCGGCTGCAAAAACGGGAGCCGATCGAGCTGCGGCCCGTCCTGTCCTGGCGGGCCCGGATCGCCCAGGTCAAACAGGTCCCCAAGGGCTCGTTCATCGGATACGGCGGGACCTTCCGCACGACCCGGGCCGCCCGCCTCGCCGTCATCCCGGTCGGTTATTACGACGGCTATGATCGGGGCTTGTCGAACTCGGCCTACGTGCTCGTCCGGGGCCGGCGGGCCGCGCTGCGGGGCCGCGTGGCCATGGATTTTATCACGGCCGACGTCACGGACATCCCCGGAGCGCGGCTCGAGGACGAGGTGACCCTCATCGGCGGGAACGGACGAGAGGTCATCACCGCCGAATTCCTGGCCTCGCTCGCCGGGACCATCAGCTACGAGATCCTGGCCCGGCTCAATCCGCAGATCCCGCGGATCGTGATCTGAGCGGCTTGATTTCCGTCCCGGTTCGTGGCATAAATAAATATCAAGAAATTCGGATGCTCGCCTCGGCGGACATCCCCGTTTGAAGGACGGCCTCGAAATGCGGATCGATTCGAAAACTAAGCTCGACGACTTATTGAAAACCTATCCGTTCCTGCTGGAATTCTTGAGCGTCTTTTCCCCGAAGTTCGCCAAGCTCAAGAATCCGGTCTTGCGCAAGACCGTCGGAAAGCTGGCCACACTCGGTCAGATCGCCGGCCTGGGCGATATGCCGGCCGACAGCCTGCTGAGCGCGCTCGCGGGAGAGATCGCGCGCGTGACCGGCGAAGACGTCCACCCCGGCGCCGCGGCGGCGGCCGCGGACGAGGTCAGCACGGTCTTCCAGGACAAAGAAACGCGTCTCGAAGTGCTCAAGGACATCATCCGCGATCTCCATGGAGGGGTCGACATCGAGGTCCTGAGAAAGAGATTCGCCGAGCTCGTCAAGGACCTCGGGCCGACCGAGATCCCCGAGATGGAACAGAGGCTGATCGAAGAAGGGATGCCCGAAAGCGAAGTGAAGCGGCTGTGCGATGTCCACGTCCAGGTCTTTAAAGAATCGCTCGAAGGCCAGGCCGCTCCTCAAGCGATTCCCGGGCATCCGATCCATACTCTCATGGCGGAGAACCGGGCGCTTGAATCCATTTTGTCGGTCCTGGAAAAAGCCTTCGGCGAGCTGAGGGCGGCGCCGGCGGCGGTCTTTACCGCCGCCGCGCGCGAGCGATTGATCCTGGAGCTCAAGACGCTGGCCGAGATCGAAAAGCATTATGTGAAAAAGGAGAACCAGCTCTTCCCTCTGCTCGAGGACCACAACGTCAGCGGACCGAGCAAGGTCATGTGGACCATCCACGACGACGTCCGGGCCCACCTTAAGGAATTGGCGGGATACGTTTCCGGCGCTAAAAAAGAGGAAACGCTGGCCATGGGGCGCCAGCTTTTGACCGAGATCCGGGACATGATCTATAAGGAAGAAAAGATCCTCTTTCCGATGGCCCTCGAGACGTTGGACGAGCGCGATTGGGCCCGCGTCAAACACGGCGAGGAGGTCGTCGGCTACGCCTGGATCACGCCCGGCCTCGAATGGAAGCCTGCGCCCGGGTTCAGCCTGGAGGAATCAAGGATGCCGGGCACTTCCGGGGCGGACCAGGTCCTGAAGCTCGACACGGGCGCCTTGACCCCGGAGCTCATCAACCTGGTTCTCAAGCATCTCCCCCTCGACATCAGCTTCGTCGACGAGAACGACGAGGTCCGCTATTTTTCGGATTCGGCCGAGCGGATCTTCTCCCGCAGCCCGGCCGTCATCGGGCGAAAGGTCCAGAACTGCCACCCGCCGGCCAGCTTCCATATCGTCGAGACGATCCTCAAAGCCTTTAAAGCGGGGACAAAGGACGCCGCCGAGTTCTGGATCACCAGCCGGGGGCGATTCCTCCACATCCGCTATTTCGCCGTCCGGGACAAAAACGGGACCTACAAGGGATGTCTCGAGGCGAGCCAGGACGTAACGGAAATCCGGGCTCTCCAGGGCCAAAGGAGGCTCCTGGATTGGGAATGAACGAAGATATCAATCCATAACGAAGGAGGACTCATGCCTGCCAAAACCAAAGCCAAAGCGAAAGCCAAGAAGACGGCAAAGCCGGTGAAAAGGGCCGCTCTCAAGGCCAAAAAGGCCCCCAAGCTCGAATGCGGCGTGTGCGGCTACCGCGTCGTCATCGACCAGAGTTGCGGCTGCGTCGAAGAGCACGTTCTTCTGTGCTGCGGCCAGCCGATGAACAAGCTCTGATCTCACGGACGGGAAGCTCCGTTATTTTGGCTTTTTGAAGGAGCCGGCCGGCGCTCCCCTGGATGTCCAGGCCAGGACGCCGCCAAGAGAGAAGGACCGACGCCGTCCGTTTTTCGCGGAAAATCGCTTTTAAAAAACCGCGACTTGCTTTATCATACTATTACTATAAATTTAGTCAAGGGACGAGCCTTCGCGGCGGAAGTGGACCCCCGGGCAAAGCCCGGGGCACTCACCCGCGATGTAAATACGCGGCTGAGTACGGCGGAAACGGATCCCCAGACAAAGCCTGCCCTCATTCGCTTCGCGAATGAGGAC
>JAUYDS010000182.1 GCA_030691735.1 Candidatus Aminicenantota bacterium | reverse complement strand
CGCAATACCGCGGGAGCTCAGGGATGCTAAAAATCCCGACGGTTCGCCTGTAAGCCTAAATTTCATGGCGAAAATACCGCCGAAAGATTCGGCATCAGTCCCGGACGTTATGTTATTCGGCGCAAAAGCCGTCGATCGGTTACTTGCAGGCTTTATTGGCTTCCCTGAACTTCAAGCTATGTAGCTTCTTGCGAATTGGCTGGGCTATTTCGATTCTCATATCCTTCTATAATCGCGTAACTCCTTTTGGCCAAAAGATTGGAATATTTTAAGAACCCAGGATGGCAAAAAGATCAAATGAAAAAGTTGCAGACTCTTAATCTGCGGGTTGTAGGTTCAAGTCCTACGCGGGTCATTCCCAAATCCCCCATAAGCCCCAAGAATATCAAATAGTTAGGGGCTAATCCGCCTTATATCGCTTTCCGGTGGATTCCCCTCAAATCCGGCCATTTCCGGTACAATCACGTCATAAAAGTCGACAGTCTGAGTTCCAGCTTTTCATAATTTCAAGCTAGAAATCTCTCATTATGGCTGGACTATTTTTAAGGGATGAGGTCCTCGGGGCGTGCTGCCCGCTCATAGGCCTTCAGCGGTTAGGAGACGCGATTTCCGAATTATGAAAATCAGTCTCGGCGCCGGATCTCGAACCCGGTTTTCTTCGTCAGCGTCTGGAGCCGCGGATCGGTTCGAATGCCATCATAGATCGAGCTGAGAATGGACGAAACCGCGGAGAAGTACCCCTGGTCGTAGGCCTTCTCCAAGGCGGCCAGAGCCTGATCCTTCTGCCCGAGGGCCATATAGATCTGGGGGACGACGTAGGGCAAGGTCATGTCGATCCCGGGAGGAATCGGCTGCGGCGTTCCGGTCCGGGCATGGGCGGCTGCCGCATCGGCCAGTTGCCGATAGCCCGCGGGATCGTGGCCCGTGAGCTCCGCCCACCGGCTGAGGGCGCGCGAAGCGTCGCCAAAACGTCCGACTTCCAGATAAGTAATGCCCAGGCCGATCCAGGTCGTGGAGAACGCCGGATCCAGCTCGAGCGTCTTCTCGTATTGCCGGATTCCCGCGTCGCGATCGCCGGAGAGCGTCAGGACATACCCGAGGTCCTGATGGATGATGGCCGACAGGGGATCCAGCTCGAGCGCCTTGCGAATCTGGACTAGGGCTTCGGAGCCGCGGCCGCGCCGGGCGAGCATGTCCGCATACCAGTGATGGCCGGAGGCGTAAGAGGGTTCCAAGGCGATCGCCTGCTTGAAATGGTCCTCCGCCGAGCTCCAATTGAACTCGAACTCCCGCGCCAGTCCGAGCGTGGCGTGCGCCCGGCCCAACGACGCATCGAGTGCCAGGGCCCGATTCGCCGCCGCCACAGCTCGAGCTTGTCCGACTGCGGGAGAGACAATGCTCGAGAAAAACGGCTGCAACACATACGTTTCCGCCAGACCGGCGTAGGCGAGGGCATAGGCCGGGTCCAAGGCGACAGCCCGCTCGAAATGTCCGACGGCCGCTTCGAGCGCCGGAGCCGTGCGTTCCGCCAGGCGGAAACGTCCCATCTGGTGCTGTTCATAGGCCTCGGGCTGGACCGGGCGGGCGTTCGTCAGACGTTCCCGCTCGGAAGGGATCAATGCGACGGCCAGCGACCGGGCGACCCCCTGGGCGACCTCGCTCTGCAACGTCAGGATGCCGGCAAGCTCGCGTTCGTAGCTGTCGGCCCATTGCTGGGTTTCGTCCCGGACCCGGATGAGTTGGGCGTTGATCCGAACGCGCCCTCCCTCGCGGCGGGCGCTGCCTTCGAGGACGTAGGCGACCCCGAGCTCGCGACCGATCTGGATGATCGGCTTTTCCGATTTCTTGTAGCGCATCGCCGACGTGCGGGCGATGACGCTCAACCGCTGAGGATTCAGCCTCCCCAGCTGGGTGATCATCTCCTCCGTCAAACCGTCGGAGAAGTATTCCTGGGCCGGATCGCCAGTCAGGTTGGCGAAGGGAAGGACGGCCATCTTGATGGGACCGGCCGAAACGGCGGTCCGCCAAAAGACCCGGTCCCGGACTCCTCCGACGTTGAGGACGAAAAGGACGAGTCCGATGATCAAGGCGGCAGAGAGAAGAGAGATGATCTCGCGACGGAGCTTTTTCCGCTTCGCTCGATGGCGTTTCGCGTTGAGCGGCTTGAGGCCTTCGGCGACCGCTGCGAGATCGTCCGCGAACTCCTCCATGGTCGGGTAGCGGTCGGCCGGCTTCTTGGCCAGCGCCCGACCGATCATCTGTTCCAGGCCTGAGGGGAGGCCAGTCCGGACCTTCGACAGAGATTCCGGTTCCCGATGGAGGATCGAATGGATCATGGCCTGGTCGTAGTCGCTGCGGTAAGGCAGCCGGCCGGCCAGCATCTCGTAAAGGACGACGCCCAGCGACCAGATGTCCGTGCGCCGGTCGACGGCCTCGCCGCGCGCCTGTTCCGGGGACATGTAGGCGACCGTGCCCAGGGTCGTCCCTTCGCGGGTCAGCTTCACTTGGCCGGCTAGCTTGGCCAGGCCGAAGTCGAGGATCTTGGCGATGCCGTCCGAGGTGATCAGAATATTGGCCGGCTTGATGTCCCTATGGACGATCCCTTTCTGGTGCGCCTTGGCCATCCCTTGGGCGACTTGAATGGCAATATTGAGGGCTTCTTTCTGTTCGATCGGCCCCTTTTTGATCCTGTCCCGGAGGCTCTCGCCCTCGTAGCAAGCCATGGCGATGTACATATGGCCGTCATCAGTTTCGCCGATTTCGTAGATCGTGCATATATTCGGATGGTCGAGGCCAGAAGCTGCCCGAGCTTCCTGAACGAAACGCTCCCGCGCCTCCGGATCGCTCGTCCATTGCGCCGGGAGGAATTTCAGGGCGACGGTACGCTGGAGTTTGATGTCCTCGGCTTTATAGACGACCCCCATCCCGCCCCGGCCAATCTCCTCGATGATCTTGTACTTGCCGGCGACGAGACTGCCTTTAATGCGTCCGGCAATCGGCGTCTGGATGGTTTTTGTGGGGGATGGGCTGTCTAGATCGCCGCCTATCAGTGGCTCAGCGCACGAACTGCAGAATTTGGAGCTGTTCGTGTTTTCTGACCGACAGCTTGGGCAGGCGATGGCCATTTCGTCCCCTTGATGGCGCTAATATACTATCTGTTAATGTGGAGAGTCAATTTAATCCAAAACCGAAAAAAATCAAATGATTACGGACGTCGTACGGGTCCTAAGAAGCGTTAGCCGGGCTTCTCCCCAAGGGCTTATTCTGAACCTCGACGATTTATTAATGCCCGCAAGCAGTGCGCAACTGGCGATGAAAAAGCACTGTGACCAAATTGTGTCCAAGAATTTCGGGATAAGGATTTGCTTTTTTGCTCTGCACGACTTACGCTCCAATTAAGCGGGGAATCGACGCTCCCCATCACGAAAAAGGATAATCCCGGACGCGGATCGAGTCAAGAACAAGAAATTTACCACGAAAGAGGCCGAAGGGCCGGCTCAGCGAGCCGGACGACCACAAATGCGCCTAAAAGACAATAGA
>JAUYDS010000201.1 GCA_030691735.1 Candidatus Aminicenantota bacterium | reverse complement strand
GGGCGATCTCGAGGTCTGGGCCCGCGAGCTCGAGGACGGATCGGTGGCCGTCGGATTGTTCAACCGGGGCGGTTCCATGTCAGTGGTCACGGCGGCCTGGGCTGACTTGGGGCTTCAGGGAAAGCGCAGGGTCCGCGACCTGTGGCGACAGAAAGACATCGGCGTTTTCGAGGGGACGTTCGAGGCCGCCGTCGCCCGACACGGCGTCGTCCTGGTCCGGATGTGGCCGGCGAATCAGTAGTGATATCTGGCCTGGAGGAAGTCGATTCGATCTTTCCGGACGAGATAGACGAGGCGGTGTTCGAGCGTCAGCCGCCGCGACCAGGTGTTCGGCGCGACGTGTTTAAGCGGCTCCGGTTTCCCTATTCCTTTGAAAGGATCTTGAAGGACGGCCAGCACGATATCCAGGAGGCGAAGGGCCGTCCTTTGATCGACCCTTATCCAGGCAGCGAGATCTTTAATGAAATCGGTATCGAAGAAGGCCTCACGTTTTTTGGGGATCAAGGCCGACCTCGCGCCGAAGTTCATCGACGGTCATCTTCTTGCCCTTGCCTTCCAGGGCTCGATTGAGCGCCTCATAGAGCCTGAGAGCATTCTTCGGGGAGCGCAGAAGATGGTAGGATTCCATGATGCTGTCATACTCGGATTCGGGGATCATGACGACGCCTTCGCGGCCCCTCCGTTTGATGATGATGGGCATCTGATCCTTAGTCACGCGCTCCAGGAGTTCGGCGAAATGCGCCCGGGCTTGGGTGTAGTTGGTTTGAATGGCCATCGGTTTTTCCTTTCTGTACAGAAGTACTGTACGCAAAGGATCGACCGGTGTCAAGGCCGCGTCTTCTCGGGCCATGCGGATGAGTTCTCCTTCCATAGAGATAGACGACTAAGACCGGGATCGTTCTCACATTTGCCTAAAAGCGAGGAATCTGCTATTTAGGGAGCAACATGGCGAGCGCGACGAAAAAGAGACTTTTTCGTTCTGCGTCCCTTCTTATCTCCTTCCTCGTATTCTGCCCGATCTTCTCCGCCCAGTCGGTCCGTTTCGCCGTCATCAGCGACACCCATATCGGAGCCGGGACCGCGGCCTCCGCGCTCGAATCCGTCGTGGCCGCCGTCAACTCCCGGCTGGATATTGAATTCGTCGTCGTCGCCGGCGACATCTCGGAGAAAGGCCGCTTGAGCGAATTCGTCCAGGCCAAAAAGATCCTAGACGGGCTGAAGGTCCCATATTACGCCATCCCCGGCAATCACGATTCCCATTGGATCGGCCACGGTCTGACTAATTTTAGAAACACCTGGCCGGAGGACCGCTTTTATTTCCAAAAAGGAAATGACGTCTTCATCGGGCTCAATTCCTGGGACACGGGGCATCTGGCCCCCGAGGATATCACCTGGCTCGAAGGAAAGATCGCCGCCGTTCCCTTGTCCACCGAGATTTTTCTGTTCGTCCATTATCCGCCCGAGACCATAGACAACTGGTTCAAAGCCCACAATCTGCTCAAGGACCGGCGCGCCCACATCATCAGCGGGCATGTCCATAGAACCCAGCTCTTGACGAGCGGCGGGATATCGGTGGCGACGGCTCGGGCGTCGATCGCCAAGAACAATACCGACACGTGGGGCTTTCTTCAAGTGGAGGAGACCCCCGACAGGATCGATTTTCTCGAGGTCAACGGGGAGGAGGAGCCTGTTTCCGCGGGGAGCATCATCAAAAGCGAATGGAAACCGGTAGGGGAAAGGCCCGTCAAGCCCTTCCAAAGCTTCGGCGCGAACATCCTCTGGCGGAAAGACCTGGGGACGCATTTGATGGCGCCCCTTGTCGTTCACAAGGACCGGATCTTCGCGGCCGATATCTCCGGCCGCATCACCTCGTTCGATCTCAAGGGAGACATCCTTTGGACCTATAAAGCCGGAGACGCGATCATCGGCCGTATGGCGGTCAACGAGGATCGTCTCTGGGCAGCCGGACGGAACGGCCGCCTCTCGGTTATCGACGCCGACAAAGGGCTCTTGATAAAAATCAAGGACCTCGGGGAGGAGATCACGTCACAGCTCGTTTTGATCAATGACGGGCCGAAGAAGCGGCGGACGCTCATCGTCGCCACGACCAATGATATCTCCGCTTCTCTGCATTGCATCGACGCGGAGACGCTGGAGCTTCTCTGGGTCAATCGGCAAGCGGGGGGAATGATCCAGACGCGTCCGCTGGTCGTATCCGGCCGCGTCGTCTACGGAAGCTGGGACGGCCATGTTCACTGTCTAAACCTGGACGACGGCCGGGAGCTTTGGACCTGGACCGAGAACGACAACTTCTATTATTCGCCGGCCGGCTGCGCGCCCGTCTCGGACGGGACGAACGTCTATGTCTGCGCTCCCGATGGATTCGTTTCGTCCGTCGATCTCGCCTCCGGCGGGACGAAATGGCGCAAGGCGTTCGCCGCCTGGGAATCGCTCGGAATGTCCCAAGACAATAGAACGCTCTTCGTTAAGAGCCGGCTGGACGAGTTCAATATCGTCGAAGCGGGATCGGGACGCCTCATCCGGAAGCTCCAGCCGGCCCATGGCGGCGGCGACTTGATGCCCATCGAGCCGATCGAATGGAAGGGAACGGTTCTCTTTGGAGCTCAAAACGGATTCATCTATCAAATTGACGCGGAGTATCGGCTGATCCCCCTGATCTTCCTCGGCGCAGCCGGCGTCCATACGATTCAGTCCGTCAAAGGCGGCCTCTTTGCCGCGTCGAACGTCGACGGCCGGATCGTCGTCTTCGAAATCAACCCATTCGACTCCCCGGGCTGAAGCCCGGGGTATATTCAGGGTTAATACTGAGCGGCGCTTTTTACCCCGATTTAAAAATCTGGGTTTTGCGCCGCGAACGTATAAAATAATGGAGACAGCTTCCGAATTCGCGTCGCGAACCTTCGCTGGATGGGCAATAACAACGATTAATATTTCTGCCAGTCGGGCTTGTTCTCGTAGACCCACTTGTAATAGTAGGTCCGCGTAAGCTGCGAGGCGGCCTCTTCGTCGAGCAGAAAGATCGCCCGCTGATGCATCTGGAGGATGGACGCCGGCACCATGGCCGTCAACGGTCCTTCGGCGGCCTGGGCCACGGCGCGCGCTTTCTTCCGGCCGAAGGCGAGCAACAGGCATGTCCGGCAATCCATGATCGTGCCCAGCCCCATGGTGATGACATGGTGGGGGACCTTGTCCTCGCCGCCGAAAGCGGCGGCGTTGTCTTTCCGCGTTCGGTCCGTCAGCGTTTTGATGCGCGTCCGCGAGGCGAGCGAGGAGCTCGGTTCATTGAAGCCGAGGTGGCCGTCCGCGCCGATGCCGAGGATCTGGAGATCGATACCGCCGTCCGCGTGGATCCGCTCTTCGTAGGACCGACAACACGTCGGGATGTCGTCCGCGAGTCCGAAAGGGATGTTCACCCGATCCTTGCGGATGTTGATGCGGTCGAAAAGATTCTCTCGCATATAGCTGTGATAAGAGGCCGGATGGCCGGGTTCCAATCCGACATATTCGTCGAGGTTGAAGGCCGTCACCTCGCTGAAATCGAGCCTTTCGTTCCGGTGCATCTCAACGAGATACCGGTAAAGCTCGATCGGGGTCTGGCCCGTGGCGAAGCCCAGGACGGCGTGAGGTTTTTCCCGGACTAGCCCGGCCACGATCTTCGCCGCGAGCCGGCTCGCCTCGCGGCTGTCGGGCTGGATGATGATCTCCATGGACTCATTATAGCAAAAGAGAATGGGGTCGCGTCTACATTTTCCACTTTTTATCGGTAGAATGTAGACGCGACCCCAGATTTCTCATGGCGGACGCGTAAACCATGGCGTCGGTGCCGACGCAGACCAAGGAATAACCTTCGCTCAGAGCCTTCTTGGCGGCCTCAACGTCGGGGGCGAAGATCCCGCTGGGCATTCCGCGCCGGACGCACGTTGTCCGGACGTTTTCGATGGCCTGACGAACGTCCTCGTCCGCGATCCGGCCCGGCTTGTTCATGCTGGCCGATAGGTCGAAGGGACCGATGAAGACCGCGTCGAGACCCGGCACGGTCACGATCTTCTCGATATCGCGGACGCCCTTGATATGTTCGACCTGGGCGACAAGAACGGTCCGAAGGTTGTCCTCTTCAACGGACCTCCGGACATCGTGTCCATAGCCCTGAGCCCGGGCGACACCGATGCTCCGGGTCCCCTGAGGAGGATACTTGGCCGAAAGGACGGCTTTTCGGGCGTCTTCTTCGCTGTCGACGTGGGGGATGATGAGGCCGGCCGCGCCCGTATCCAAAGCTTTGCTGATCCAGACCGCCTGGTTATCCGGGACGCGGACGATACAGGCGGACCGCTTCCCGACGGTTTGAACGATCTGCTGCAGGCTCCGGGTTCCGTGGAGCCCGTGCTCCCAGTCGAGAAAAAGCCAGTCAAAGCCTGCGTCCGCCGCGATCTCGGCCGTTTCGGGGAACGGCCAAGAGACCAACGTCCCGATCAGCGGTTTTTTCTCTACAAGCAGGGCTTTGAAGTTCGTTTTCATCGGGGATTCCTCATCCGTTCCAAGATGAGGGAATTGTGAACATATCCTCGGCGTAAGTCAAATTTTAGGGAGAGGCTTTCGCTTCATTCATGTTTTTGACTTCACCCGGACCCTATGCTATAAGCCATGGTCGAGAGATCACTTCCTATGGCGGACATCGCGAAGGGCGTCCGGTCCTTCACCATCGGGACGGCCATCAGCCGGGTGCTGGGCCTCGTCCGGGAGCAGGTCTTCGCCTACTTGTTCGGCGCGGGGACCTCGACCGACGCCTTCAACGCGGCCTTCCGCATCCCCAATCTGCTGCGCGACCTGTTCGCCGAGAACGCTCTGTCCGCGGCCTTCGTGCCCGTCCTCACCGACCAGAAAAAGAAGGGCCGGGAGGCCGAGAACGTTTTCGCCTCCAACATCCTCAATACGCTTCTCTTGGTCGTCGGTGCGGTCTCGCTCGCCGGGATCTTTTTGTCGCCGTGGCTGGCCAGGTTCATTGTTTCCGGCTTCCAAGACGTCCCGGGCAAGATCGCTTTGACCGGGAATCTGACGGCCATCCTTTTTCCGTTTCTCCTGCTCATCGCCCTGGCGGCCTGGGCCATGGGCGTCCTCAATACCGAAGGGGCCTTCTTCATCCCCTCTTTGGCCCCGGCTCTGTTCAACGTCTTCTCGATCCTCGTCCCCCTCGCCCTATTCGCGTATTACACGGGGAAAGGCGGCGACCCCATCTACGGCATGGCCATCGGCGTGACCGTCGGGGGGCTGATGCAGCTCCTCGTCCAGGTCCCCCTTCTTCACCGGAAAGGATTTCGCTACCGCTTTTGCCTGAGCTTCAAGTCTCCTGAGTTCCATCAGGCGATGGCCCTTTTCGTGCCCGTGGCGATCGGGTTGTCCGGCTCCCGGATCAACGTCTTCGTCAACACCCTGCTCATCTCCCGCCTCGAAGAGCGGAGCATGACCTGGTTGAACTACGCCTTCCGGATCCAGCATCTGCCCCTGGGTCTGTTCGGCATTGCCGTCGGGACGGTCGCCCTGCCCGCCCTCTCCAGGTTCGTGGCCGAGGGCAGGACCGGCGAAGTCAGGACCATGCTCTTCGATTCGCTCAAAATGGTCCTTTTTCTCACCCTCCCCACCTCGGCCCTCATCGCCTTCCTGGCGAACCCGATCACGAGCGTCATTTATGAGCACGGGCGTTTCCGGCCCGAGGACACGATCCCCGTGGCCCAGATCCTCGTCCTTTATATGATCGGGGTTCCTTTCATTTCGGCCCTGCGCAACGTGGCCGCGGTCTTTTACGCCTCCAAGGACGCCCGGGCCCCGATGTTCGCCAGCTTCGCCTCGGTCGGAGTGAACATCGTCCTCAACCTCGCCTTGATGCGCGTCCTTGGCTATCGGGCCTTTCCCCTATCGGCGACGATCGCGGCGGTCGTCAATATCCTCATCCTTTTTTTGATCCTGCCGAAGAAGATCGGAGCTTTCGATCAGAAGCCGCTGTTGAAGTATGCCGGTCTGATGAGCGCCGCATCGCTCCTCTGCGGCGGGGCCGCGGCCGCGCTGTTCTTCGGACTGCGCTCGATCGCCGGCCGATCGTTTTTCGTCGATTTGAGCGGGGTCGTCCTCTGCGGCAGCGCCGGGCTGCTCATCTTCTACGCGCTCTGCCGCGTCATGGGCCTCGACGAAGTCCGGTCTTACGTGAAGCGGTTCGCACGATTCCGCTAATTTCGGTGACGGGCACTTCGTTCATCGTTGTCATGTCGAGCGGAGCGAAACATCCCAAGATGATGATCCTTCGCTTCGTTCAGGGTCATATCCGCATGGATCATCCGTGATAAAAAGCTTGACAACGTCTCCCAGAAAACGTATTTCTTTTTATGGGAAACGCAATATCTAGTATGTGCCGACAGTGTTTTTCTTCCCCCGACTGAATAAAATGGAGGGCCGGGAGAGGAAACGGTCCGTTTTAATCTCCCTTTATCAACCGGTTACGCCAAAGATGAGGCCCTCTATTACCTTTCCTCGGCGCGTATTGAGCTCCATCTGGTCAAAGAAAAATCCGAAAGTCAATCATCTTTCGGGCGCGAAGGACGATGTGTTTTCCGGCGTTCGTGCCGTCTCGGAAGGCGGTGGGGACCGGAAGCGATGATAAAATCTAATGGATAGGGGAGCACGAATGAATCTTAAAATGAACCTTAAGTCGTTCATCTCCGGGAAGATCGACGAGATCAAGAAGACCGCGGGGAAGGAGAGGACCATCTCCGCTTTGTCCGGCGGAGTGGATAGTTCGGCCTGCACGGTCTTGGCGGCTCGGGCGCTCGGTGGGAACCTGAAAAACATCTTCATCGACGACGGCCTGATGCGCGAGAAAGAGCCTGAAAGCGTCCGAGGGATCTTCAAGACCCTCGGCATCAAAGTCCAGATTATCAACGCCAAGGACGAATTCTTCGCCGCGCTCGAAGGAAAGATCGATCCCGAGGAGAAACGCAAGGCGTTCCGCCACACCTTTTATTCCGTCTTCGGAAAGGCGGTCCGGCAGAGCGGGGCGCGGTTTCTCGTCCAGGGAACGATCAAGGCGGATATCATGGAGACGAAAGGCGGGGTCAAGACCCAGCATAATATTCTGGAGCAGATCGGCATCGATCCGGACAAAAGCTACGGCTTCAAGGTGATCGAGCCCCTGAAAGACCTGTTCAAAGACGAAGTGAGGATCGTGGCGAAAGCGGTCGGCCTGCCGCGGGAGATCTACGCCAGGATGCCCTTCCCGGGGCCGGGTCTGGCGACTCGGGTCGTCGGCGAGGTCAATCCCGCGCGGGTCGCCCTTGTGCGAAAGGCGACAGTAATCGTCGAGGAGGAAATCGCCCGGTTCAAGCCGTTCCAAGCTTTCGCCGTTCTCCTCAATGACCAGGGCACGGGCGTCGTCGGCGGAAAAAGAAAATTCGGGGACATCATCGTCATTCGCTCCGTGGAAAGCACGAACGCTTTGAAGGCCGAACCGACGAACGTTCCCTGGACGGTCCTGACCCGGATGGCGAAGAGGATCACCAAAGAGATCCCTCAGGTGACCCGCGTCGTCTATGAGTTGACGCCCAAACCTCCGTCCACCATCGAATACATTTAAAAACATCCTGTCATCCTGAGTGAAGCGAAGGATCGCATTCAACCTCGGGCAGGTCGATTGAGTTCCCTCGGAAGACTCGGGACGACTCAAGAGTCGCCTGAGCGAAGGAATTCGCAGACACATACCGAATCTCTGAATTCGGTATGTGTCTGCGAATTCTAAACAGGCCGACCTTTTAACTTTGAAGAAACCGTCCATTCGCATATAATTATCATATCCCAAGAAGCAAAGGAGGCCGCATGCCCTTCATCAAAAAGAAAAACGCCGGCGCCCCTACGCTGGGGATCTTCGTCCCCTGCGACCCGCGCATCGACGAAGAATCGAGGCAGCGCGCCTACAATATCGGGACGATGACGGCCCGGGTGCTGGCCGACAGACTGCGGCTTCCGGACGGCACGCATCCCAACGTCTTTTTTGCGTCGCATCTCGTCGACAGCGAACGGACCGCCGACGCGGCCGCCCGGGAACTCAAGGACGCCGGCGCCGAAGCTCTGTTCATCGTCCCCGATACATGGTTTTTCCCGGGGAAATCGGCGATGGCCCTGACGGCCCACTTTCCGCCGTCCACACCCCTGGCCTGCGTGGGCGGGAACAATGCTCCCAAGCCGGGCGTCGTCGGCATCGCCGCGCTCGTCGGCGCCTACGCCCAGACCGGCCGCCTCTGTCCGATGGTGATCGGAACCATGCCCGAAACGGGATTGACCCCCCCGTTCGACGAAAAGACCAAGGACGAGATCGTCGATCTGGCCTATGCCGTCCTAGCCGTCGTCGCCCTCCGCGGCAAGCGTTATCTATCCGTGGATACCGATTCCATGCAGATGGAAACGGCCCTCAATCATGTCCACGCCTCACGCCGTTTCTTCGGTCTCGAATCCGCTCGCGAGTCCATGAAGATCTTTGCCGACATGCTCTGCAAGAAGGGCGGTTACGATCCCGACGAGCTCAAGGCCCTCCGCGACTGGGTCCTCAACGTCAAGTTCAAAGGCCGCATTTTCAACAATACCGTGGAGATCATCGAACGGCGCGTCCCGGTCTATTCCAGCGGCCGGATCAAGCCGCCGGCCTTGACCGCCGCCGATAAAAAGGACCTGGACGACGGCCTGGCCCTCTACCTCATCCTCCGCGACTACATGCGGGATATCAACGCCGTCGGCGGCGGCTGGACGAACCAGCTGGCCTGGGGCTCGGACCGGCGCGGCACGCCCTTGACGACGGCCGACATCGCTGAATCGCTGTTTAATTCGAGCGAGGACCATACCGGCCGGAAAACCGTCGTTCCCTTCGCCACGGAAAACGACATTCAGGGTTTGTTGACGATGCTGGCTTATTGCTATTTGTCCGGAGGACACGCGACGCTCTTCATGGATTTCCGCAAGGTCTATGAGCCCTGGGAGATCGTGAAGAACACGAAGGAACTGGGCTTAAATTCCGGCGCTTACAAGGCCGAGCCCTGGATGCGGCAGGGCTTCATCGACGGAAACAACTCGGGCAGCGCCGCCTTGGATTATGCCGAAACGCCCTACCTTTTCAAGGCTGTCGAGCATTATTTCCCGGGATCCGGATTTTCGGTGGGGTTCGTCTCGCCGGGCGGGATCAAAGGTCTGGCCGGGCGGCTGGCCTATTCCGACGTGAGCGGCCTATTCACCATGGTCCAGGACGAAGCCGAAAGCCAGGACCTTCCGCCGGCCCTGGCCGAAAAGGTCTGCCACGCCTCGGATTATTCCTGGCCGCATACGTTCCTGACCTACGAACATATCCCCTCGTCCGTGGCCAAAATGGGGGTGCCGGCCAACCACATCCACATGGTCACGCATCTGCCGCGCCGGCGCTGGCAGCATTTCTCGGATTACAACTTGATCCTGAACCACCGCTGGGCGAACACGCCCGAATTCACGGAAGGGCTGGACCGGCCGCAGCCCATGCTCTGGCGCCTGAACGGCGGGGAGACCTCGGCGAAAATGCTTCTCGCCGGCCGGCGCTAGTGTTGCGTCTCAATGACGGCTTAACAATAATCCTGGAACTGTCATTCCCGCCCCTGCTTCCGCAGGGGTAAACTTGTCCCCACGAAAGTCAAGGGACGAGCCTTCGGCTCGCCACTCGCCCGTGGCTTGTATCCACGGGCGAGTACGGCGGAAGTGGACCCCCGGGCAAAGCCCGGGGCCCCGGCCGCCGTGGGGAGCGGGAATCCAGCCCGTTCGGCCAGTAACCTGGATCCCCGCCTCCGCGGGGATGACAAGAGAGATCGCGGGGGTGACAAGAGGGACCGCGGGGATGACAAGAGCATGGCGCTTTTTCTCCGTCATTCCCTTTTTCTTCGTCATTCCCGCGAAGGCGGGAATCCAGACGTCGTTCCCACGCAGGTGGGAATCCAGGCCTTTTTAAGTTGGATTCCGGATCAAGTCCGGAATGACAACATTGGAAAGTCATTGCTGATACACTGCACTAGATAGGGACATCAATCTTTGTTCTCAGCTTGTTCTGAAAGGACCCCCAGCAAATCCTCCGGTTTCTCGATCAAGGCTTGCGCCCCGTTCGTCAACAGCTCCTCGGCCGTGCGGAAACCCCACAGCGCGCCGACCGCGAACATCCCGGCCGCGTTCGCCGTCTGCATGTCGGTGTTCGTGTCGCCGACGTAGGCGAATCCGTCGGGCCTGATGTCCATGAGCCGGGCGATCTCGAGAGCCGCGTCCGGATCGGGCTTGACGGGGATCCCCTCCCGGGCCCCGAAGATGATCCGAAAATTCCGGCCCGGGAAATAGCGCTTCATGACCTCGAGCGTCGAATCGTGCGGCTTGTTCGATAGGACGGCCAGCGGAATCCCCAGCCCGTTCAGGGCGTCGAGCAGCTCAGCGATCCCCTCAAATGGCTTCGTTTTATGATCCTGCCGGACCTTGTATTCGGTGCGCATGAGCTCTTTCAACCGGGCAACGATCCGGGGATCGTCGCCCGCGCCGGGCGGCAGCGCCCGGCGGACATAGGTCTCGAGACCGTCGCCGACGAGCTTTTTGCATTCGGCGATGGTCCGCCCCGGATAGCCCAGCGCGGCCAGTGCCGCGTTCATTGCGTCGGTCAAGTCTTCGATCGTGTCGAGCAGGGTCCCGTCCAGGTCGAAGATGACGGCTTTGAATCTCATGCGGCGTCTCCGCCCCGCATTTTATCCTTTCCGAAGGGCGTGTCAAATTGACTTTATTTTTTTCTTTGTGATAAAGTTCTCCCGCTATCCTAAGGAATCGACCGCAAAGGAAAGGAACACAACATGCTGGCCATCAAAAAAATCGTTTGCCCGACGGACTTCAGCGAACCGTCATATCAGGGCTTGGACTATGCCATCGAGCTGGCCAAGCTTTTTCAAGCCGAGCTCTCCGTCGTTCACGTCCTGAACGTCCTCGCGCACAGCGCGTCGGACCCGAACATCTCCTTCGCGATCCCGGAGTACGAGCGGATCATGCACAAGGAATCCGAGGACAAGCTGAAGGAGATCGTGAAGACCCGCGTCCCGTCGGCGATCAAGGCCGAAACGGTCATCGGCCACGGCAACGCGGCCAAGGAGATCGTCCGGATCGCGGAAGAAGGGAAGGCCGACCTCATCGTCATCGCCACGCAGGGCCACACGGGCTGGCATCATCTGGTGATGGGCTCGATCGCCGAGAAGGTCATCCGTCACGCGCCCTGCCCGGTCTTCGCCATCCGCGAAAAGCGCTGCTAAGCCGGCGCGGAGACCGGGAACCGGCCGCCCGGTCCTCGGTGCCGCTCTCCATTTTCGTATTGACACCTATAGGCCTTATCTGCTATCTTCTGGCCTCTTTTCGGCGCTATCGTCTAGAGGCCCAGGATGGGTGGTTCTCAGCCATCAGACCGGGGTTCGAATCCCCGTAGCGCTACCAGCCCATCTATCTCAATCGTCCGCGATTTCCGCTTGACCCGGATCTGATCGCCATCCTCAGACAGCCCTAGCCCCTTGCCTTGACGATTTAGCCCGGGAAACTCAGGACACGGACGCCTCCTTGGTTCATAAAAAAAATGGCGAAAGTCCTGAATCTTCTCCGCTGCGTTTACACTGCGTTTTTCCGCTTGACAAATCCAGAGAAGAAAGAGCATATTAGCAATCTTCATAAAGCATTATTTGTAAATATTATTTTCGCGCCTTCATCTGCAATTAAAAAATCATTCGGGGCTTTCAACAGGAAATCGAGGAGTTGTCCGTTTCTTTGAAGGAGTAGAATTGGGCGGAGAGAAAACGGTCAAGGGACGAGCCTTCGGCTCGCCACTCGCCCGTGGCTTGTATCCACGGGCGAGTACGGCGGAAGTGGACCCCCGGGCAAAGCCCGGGGCACTCACCCGCGATGTAAATACGCGGCTGAGTACGGCGGAAGCGGATCCC
>JAUYDS010000194.1 GCA_030691735.1 Candidatus Aminicenantota bacterium | reverse complement strand
AACGGTGCGGCCGGGACGGATGGACTTCACCGAGAGCGAGTTCAACGCCTATATCGCCTACCGGATCGAAGCGGAAAAAGAGCCGATCATGAAAGAGCTCCAACTGAAGCTCTTCGACCAGAACCGGATCGAAGGAAAGATCTGCATCGACCTGCGAGGCCAGAAACTTCCGGCCGTATTGAAACCGCAAATGAACCTCTTCTTCGAAGGCGTGTTCACCACGCAGGACGAACGGATCCGTCTCGACTTTCGGAAGCTTTTTCTGGACGGCCAGCGGGTTCCCAACTGGGTCCTGGAAATGATCATTTATGTCGCTTCGAAGCTGGGCAAGACCGATTCCGGCAGCGTCAACGACTGGTATGACCTGCCCCTCGGCCTCAAGGACCTCAAGACGACCGCCGGCCGGGTCTCCGTCTATTTTTAAAGTGCAGCATGATTAGGGTCATCAGCGGCATCTATAAGGGAAAACGGCTGCGCAAGGTCCCGAGCTTGCTCGTCCGGCCCATGCCGGACAAACTGAAGACCGCCCTCTTCAATATCCTTCGGGAGGAGGTCCGCGGCGCGGTCGTTCTGGACGGATTCGCGGGAACGGGCTCGATCGGCATCGAGGCCCTCAGCCGGGGCGCCGAAAGCGCGGTCTTCGTCGAGCTCCTGGGGCAGGCCGTCGCCGTCATCAAGCACAATCTGGCTAAATGCGGGGCGAACGACAAGGTCCGGGTGCTTCTCAGCGAGTTCAACCGGGCCGTGATCCGTCTGGCCAAAGAGAAGGCCAAGTTCAGCCTCGTCTTCCTCGACCCTCCCTATAAGCTCCTCGACGAAAGGAACCCCCTCAAGGTGATCAAAAAGAGGGATATCCTGGCGCCCGGCGGGCTCATCGTCCTCCGCCGGCATTTTAAAACGAAATTCGAGGCCAAATTTTTTACGCTTTCCCGCCAGGTCAAGCTGGGCGACGACACGCTCCTTTTTTTCCGCTGACGGCATCGTCCTCGTCCGACGGTCAGTCTTGGCCCTTCTTGCGAAGCCCCCCCAATTCATTTACAATGGACGTGGAAATCGCGGGAGAGCCGCAGGATGGAAAGAAAGCCGATGAGGGAAGACTCCAAGCGCGCGCCTTATTGGACGAACGGACCTCTGATCGGAGAAGAAGAGATCTTCTGCGACCTGGGGGAGCGCCGGGGGACGACTCTCTTCCTGGGCAAATTCACCATGAACGAGGTCTTCGCCGTCATGGGCCGCAAAGGCTTCTTCAAAGAAGCGCGAAAACGCCGTCTCTGGCCGCTGGCTTTCGACCTGAACTCCTCGGAATTTCCGCTGCAGCGCTTCCGCATCTTCCTCCGCGAGAACGATCCGGACAACATCATCGTCGACCTGAAGATCAGGGAGGCCTGCTTCCGGCCCAAAGAGAAGCCGGCTCCGGGATTCCCGGCGCGAACCTTCAAAGGCCTCATCCTGGAATGGCTGACGCTTCAGAATCCGGCGGCGGAGTTCGAGGAAAAACGCGGATCCCTTCCCGGCCAGCAGCATCCGGGATTGGGCATGAGCAAGAAGATCATGGACATCTTCGTCTATCTGGCCAAAGTGACCCGGAGCGACTGCATCCTGGCCTTCCCCGCCTTCTATCATAACGGGGTTCTGTTCTCCCGGTACTTCCGGTTCATCAATCCCGAGAAGGAGGGCGAGGTCCAGTCCATCCGGAGGACGTTCAGTCGCCTGCCGATCCGGCAGCTGGCCTGGGCCGTCCATTTGAACTGCCTGCGGACGGCCGACGGCGGTCTTTACGAATGGAAGGCCGAGGAACAGCTTTTCCCCCTGGCCAAGGACCTCAAAGACCACTTCGATTCCAGGAGCTATAAAGAAGCTGTCAAGCAGGCCATGAAAAAGAACGCCTTCACGATCGATCAGGAGACCTTCGAGAGAAAGTTCGACACGATCGACTAGAAACGGAGACCTCCCGCAAGCAGGCCGGCCGAGGGGCCGGCGAAGGAAATCCCTGGCGGAACGCCCCGGAATCTGCTATAATCCGTCCCTCGAAGAGGAGAGCCGACCGATGAAGAACGACATCCATCCGAATTACGAGGAATGCACCGTGATCTGCGCCTGCGGCGACACGTTTAAAACGCGGTCCACGAAAAAGGAGATCCGCGTCGAGATCTGTTCGCAGTGCCATCCCTTTTTCACCGGCACGCAGAAGTTCATCGACAGCGCCGGCCGCATCGAGAAATTCAGGAAGAAATACAATACTCCCAAGCCGAAAAAATAGGCGCGATGTTCCCGGAATTAGAGGCTGTTGAGGAGAAATACCGGCAGCTGACCCTCGCTCTGTCCGATCCCGCCCTGATCGGCGCTCCCCAAAGAATCAAGGAAATCTCCAAAGAGCGGGCCGAGCTCGAGCCGCTCGTCAAGAAGTTCGGGGAATTCAAGAAGGTCGAAAAGGATATCCGCGATTCCCAGGAGATCCTCGACGATCCCGGGTCCGATCCCGAGCTGAGATCCATGGCCGACGGTGAGATCAAGAGGCTCCAAGCCCGGGAGGCCGCGCTCGAGCAGGAAATCCGGGCCCTCCTCCTTCCCCGGGACCCTCTCGACGAAAAGAACGTCTTTCTGGAGATCCGGGCCGGCGCCGGAGGCGACGAATCCTCGCTCTTCGCCCAGGACCTGTTCCGGATGTACAGCCGCTACGCCGAACAGAAGGGCTGGAAGATCGAAGTTCTCGACACCAGCGTCTCGCCGATCGGAGGGTTCAAGGAAGCGATCGCCGGCATCCAGGGCAAGAAGGTCTATTCGCTGATGAAGTATGAAAGCGGCGTGCACCGAGTCCAGCGCGTCCCGAGGACCGAGGGCAGCGGCCGCATCCATACCTCGACGGTGACCGTCGCGGTGCTTCCCGAAGCGGACGAGATCGACGTCAAGCTCGATCCCAAGGACCTGAAGATCGAGGCCTTCGGCTCGTCGGGACCGGGCGGCCAGAGCGTCAACCGCAACTACACGGCCATCCGCGTGACCCACAAACCTTCGGGCATGGTCGTTTCCTGCCAGGACGAGAAGTCGCAGCACCGCAATAAGGAAAAAGCGCTCCGCGTGCTGCGCTCCCGCCTCATGGACATCGCCCGCAGCGAACGGCAGGCGAAGATCGCACTTGACCGCCGGACGCAGGTCGGCACGGGGGAGCGCAGCGAGAAGATCCGGACCTACAATTTCCCCCAGTCCCGCGTCACCGATCACCGGCTCAACGAGAGCTTTCACAACCTGGCCGCGGTCCTGGACGGGGACCTGGACGAGATCGTCAACGAGCTCGTTCTCCAGAACCAGGCCCGGTTCCTCGACAAAAAAGAAACGTCTTGAGCTCCATCCGCGACTTGATTCTCGAAGGCCGGAGGAGGCTGGACCGCCTTCCTCTGTCCGATCCCACGCTCGAATCCCGTCTCCTTCTGCAGAAGGCCGCCGGTCTGTCGGACATAGAGGTCCTGAGCTCTCCGGAGAGGCCGGTTCCGCTTGGAAAGGTTAGGACATTCTTCGGGCTCATCGAAAAGCGCCGGGCTCGCGCGCCGATGGCCTACCTCCTCGGAGAGAAGGAGTTCTGGTCCCGGACCTTTCGCCTCTTTCCCGGCGTGCTCATTCCCCGGCCCGAGACCGAGCTCGTCGTGGAGAAGGTCATCGAGCTGTCCACGAAAAGGGAAGAATCGATCGTGGACGTGGGAACCGGCTGCGGGGCGATCGCCATCGCCTTGGCCGGGGAGCTTCCTCTGGCCCGATTCATTGCCATCGATATCAGCCGTCGGGCGCTCAAAGCCGCGCGCATCAATGCCGCCTTGGCTCCGGCCAGGCGTATCCGTTTCGTCGAAGGTCGCGCGCCGGCCGCCTTCAAAAGCCTCCTCCCCGCGGAATCCCAGGATTTCATTGTATCCAATCCGCCCTACGTGTCTGAGCGCGACTGGCGGGACCTGGCCCCCGAGATCCGTTTGTTCGAGCCCAAGCGGGCGCTCGTCCCCGGCCCGACCGGTCTTGAGTTCATCAAAAGGCTGATCCGCGGCTCGGCCCCATTCCTCAAGCCGGGGGGCCATCTTGTCCTCGAGATTGGTCACGGGCAGAGGGACGGCGTGCTCTCGTTCTTCGATGAGGCTTGGGCGGACGTCCGGTCGTTCGACGATCTCTCGGCGATTCCCCGGGTCGTTGTCGCCCGAAGAACCGCCAGGGAGCGAGCTTCTTCGAGTCCTCATCCCCTTTAAGGGTGAGGCGGGCTGTGCTATAATCCCCTTGAGAATCGTCGACAGAGGTAATTGAAGGGGAGACGCCCGCCGATTAGACTGGGAGCGAAAAGGAAAGTGGGCGGCCGCCGGGCGCCGAAGCTCCGCGGTCCGGAGATCCTCTCCCGCAGCCCTGATCATGGGTGACGCGCGATGAACGATCGTGAAAGAGACCGGTCATGACTCCGAAGGAAGACATGTTGGACGAGTCGGAACAGATCATCAACGAGATCGAAGACAACCTGGAGAAGGTCCTCCAAAAGCGCAAGGAAGAGGTGGAGCGCGAGCTGCAGCTCAAGGTGAGACGGGAGAAGGAGGAGGCGGAGCGCAAGAAATCGCTGATCGAAGAGGAGTTCGAGAAAGAACGGGGGACGATCAAGGAATTTCGGAGCGCGATCTCCGAGCTTGAAACCGCCCCCAAGACCCTCCAGGACCGGATAAGGGACCATCTCGAGCGGGGCATGCGCTATCAGCAGGACATCCAGAAACTGACCGCGCTGACCCTTGAAGAGCTGCGGAAGGTGGGCGCTCTGAGCGCTCAACTATCCGAACTGAGGCAAACCTCCGAAAAAAAGGTGGCCGAGATCCGGACAAAGTTGAAAGAACGGTTCGGGATCACGATGGAGGCTCCCGCCGCCGTTCCTCTGCCCGCCCCGCCCCCGGTTTTCGAGCGGAGGGAGGAGTCGGCGATGGCGTCCGACCTGGACCAGGAACTGACCAAGCTGAAGAAGATCAAAGAGCTTTTGGAGACCGACTCCGTCGGGTCCGATCGGCCCGTGTCTCAACCGGCCCCGGTCCGCGAAGCTTTCGCCGAGCCGCCGGCCGTCCCCGAAGAACCCGAGTTTGTTCCGCCGGAGCGCTTCGAGCCGTTGAGCTTCGAAACGGAACAGCCGCGCGACGAGTTCAAAATGACCGAGATCAATCAGTTCATCGACGATTTCATGAAAAGCGAGAGCCCCTCCCGGCCCGAAGCGACGTTCAGCGAACCCATCAAAATCAGGGAAGAAGAGCGGAAGCCGGGGCTCGACGATCTCAGCTTCCAGGCCGTGTTCGAAACGCTCGAAAAGTACCGGAAGAGCGAACCGTTGGATTTCAACGGCGAGATCAGCTATTTCCAGAACGGAGAACATCTCATCCTCGACGGCGAATCCCTCATCCGGGCCATGGGTCAGGTCCTGGAAAGCGTCCAGAAGCAGACGCAAAAGCTGTCCCAGACCGAATCGCCGAAAGACCAGTTCTTCCTCAAGCAGGAGCTGATCAACCACCAAGAATCGTTGCGGAAGATCTTTCTCCGCTGGGTGAGGATGTGCGAGAAGGACGGCGGGACCCTGCCTCGCACTACGAACGAGATCATCAGCCTGCCGGTCCTCAAGGACATCCTGGAAAAGCTCAATATGGACAATTGGAGCAATCCCGAGGACGTCCGTTCTTTTGAAAGCCTGACCGTCCGGCTCAAGGACGCTTTCTACCGGAAGATCACCCCGCCCGCCGATTACCTCCGCTCGATCATCGAAGAGCTCGAAGGCTGAGCGAATAAAAACGGGGACACATCACTTTTTTCTCCGAACAAGTGATGTGTCCCCGTTTTTTTTTAAGCGGGGGCTCCCTCCGTTTTTTCCAGGGCAAAGAAATAGTCTTGGAGAAACTTCCGGTCCGCGTCGGACAGAAGGTGGAACTTCAGTCCCGTATAAAAGTAGGCGGAGTTGGGGGAGGCCTTCTGGGAGTAGACGATGTCGCACTTCAGCAGATTGGCCCGGCTGCCGAGGATCAGAAAGAGGTCCAGGGTCTTGGCCAACGGGAACTGGGCTTTGGACGAGATCTTGGCCCCGCCCAGGCTCAGGTCGATCGTGTTGGCCACGCGATGGCTGCCGTTTTCCAGGTAGATGCAGATCGTGGAGGTGAAGTAGCGCGCGTAGCGGCGTTTTTCCTTGAAGGCCATTTCGGCGGCCGTCTTCAGGAGCGAGGTCTTGCTGACGACGGCGGACTTGTCCCGGACATAGGCGCAGACCTTGTTCTTGGTGACCATTCCCTCGGCGTACTTTAGGGCGGCGAATCTCTTCCCCTTCGCTTCGGCCAGGGCCATATCGGCCTCGTTGGCGATCTTCTTCAGGGTCGCTTTCGTCGCCGCCCCGCGCTCGTTCACCAGGGTTCGCGGGATGAGCGTGACCCCGAAGCTCATGGTCAGGTTCTGGCGGGGCTGGAACTCCTCGAATTCGAAGTAATGGTCCTCGATCGTTTTCCGGATCCGTTCGGTCAGCATCGTCGCTTCTTCGATGTTCTCCACGCCCGACAGGAAGAAAAGGAATTCCTCTCCGCCATACCGGCAGAGGAGGTCCTCTTCGCGGATGGCCGATTTCATGACGCCCGACAGTTCGCGGAGGAGCCGGTTCCCGGCTTCGTGGCCGTTTCGGTCGTTGAAGTTCTTGAACCAGTCCACGTCGCCCATGACCATGGCGAACGATCCCGTCTCCTGACGGCGCTTGCTCTGGGATTCGATCTTCTGGAGGACCTTCTCGAAGAATGGGTCCGGACGCAGCAGCCCGGTCAGCGCGTCATATTGGATCAGGTTGAGCTTGGTGATGGCCAGAGTGATGTGCTCGGACACGCCCCGCAGGACCTGTTGGTCCTCCGCGGTGAAGCCGGCCTTCCTGACGCGGCCGTCCTCCTCCCGGTTGTAGACCTCGATGAGGCCGATGACGTCCTGGTCGTATTTGAGAGGAGCCACGAGGATATTCCGCAAAGGCGATTTGAGGTGGTTCCGGTAGCGGCTGGAGCAGCGGTCGTCGCGGTCCGCGTCGGCGACGTTCAGCTCCTGTCCCGTCCGGGCGACGAACGAAGCGAAATCCGCGGCCAGCCACAAGGCCAAGTGTCTCGAGAAATCGGCATGGGAGGGGACCGCGTCGTCCCAGACGAGGGGTTTGAGATATTTCCCCAGCGTTTCGTTCTCGTCCCGGATATAAAGGGAGATGCTCCCGGCTTGGATGAGATCTTTGATGTCGTGGACGATATCCAAGAGATTGCCGACGTCGTTGGCCGCGTAAAGCCTGCGCAGCGTGTCCTCGAATTTCTGGTTGAGTTTCTGATAGTTGAGATATTGGGCCTGGAGGGTGAGGCGCTTTTGGAGCTCCTTAACCAGGCTTCCCGACAGCGCGGTGCCGATCTCCTTGATCTCGGAGGAGACCTTTTTCAACCGGGTCTCGGCGGAAGCCTTGGAGCATGTCAGGCTCTCTACGTCCTCTTTAAGCCGGGCGTATTCCCGGGCGGTCCATAAAACTCTTTGCCCGCGGGTGATGTCCGCCGGCTTTGAAGACAAGAGAATGTAGTCGACGAAACGGTCGGCCGGCCATTTCAAGACGGCCTCCTTGAGCTTGTCTTCGTGGCGGCCGGTCAGGATGAGGCAGGGGATGGGCCCGAGAAGAGGCCTGAGCGCCGGATGTCCCGCCTGTTCGAGGTCGAGCAAAACGAAGCTGAAGGAGAGGGATTTCAGAAGAGGAATGGCTTTGTCCAAGGAGGGCGAAACGTAAACGGGCCCCAGCTTGAAAACAAGCTTGAATAAAAATTCACGCTCTTCGGAATCAGCGTTGAAAATTAAGCCGTTACCCACACTTCCTTACTCTAGACAAACAAACCTTAACTTAAGCCTACTAAATATAGGTCCGATTTTTCCATAAATCAACCGATTTTTCGTTCTTTTTTCGCCGCCCTGTTTTTGCTATTTCCTAAAACTCTATGTTATATTTTCCCCGAGAAAATTGCAAGGATTCCAAGGAGGCAGCCATGGCCGCGCAATCCAGAACTTATAAACCGCTGAGAGCGCCGAGGGGCTCGAGATTGCGGACCAAGGGCTGGTCCCAGGAGGGCGCCCTGCGGATGTTGATGAACAACCTTGACCCCGACGTGGGGGAAAACCCTCAGGAACTTATCGTCTACGGCGGAACGGGAAAAGCCGCCAGGAACTGGGACTGCTTCTGGGCCATTGTCGACAGCCTGAAAAAGCTCGAGAACGACGAAACGCTGGTCGTTCAATCGGGAAAACCCGTCGCCGTTTTCAAGACCCATGCCGAGGCTCCCCGCGTCCTGATCTCCAACGCCATGATCGTCCCGAAGTGGGCGACCTGGGATGAATTCCGTCGGCTCGAGGCGTTGGGGCTGACCATGTACGGACAGATGACCGCCGGAAGCTGGATCTATATCGGAACACAGGGCATTCTCCAGGGCACCTACGAGACGCTGGCGGCCGCGGCCAAGATGCATTTCGGAGGGAGCCTCAAGGGCCGGATCGTCGTTTCCGCCGGCCTCGGAGGCATGGGCGGCGCCCAGCCGCTGGCCGTGACCATGAACGACGGCGTGGCCATCGTGATCGAGGTCGATCGGCGGAGGATCAGGCGCCGGCTCGAGACCAAATACGTGGATACGATGGCGGAGAGCCTCGACGAAGCCCTCAGGCTCGCCGACGCCGCCGCGAAAAAAGGCGAGCCGCTGTCGATCGCCCTCCTCGGCAACGCGGCCGATGTCCTCCCCGAGCTCGTCCGGCGCGGGGTCACGCCCGACATCCTGACCGACCAGACCTCGGCCCATGACGAGCTCAACGGCTATGTGCCGCACGGCATCCCCTACGAAGACGCGCTCCGACTCCGCCGTGAAGATCCCCAGGATTATATCAAGAGGTCCACCGCCTCCATGGCCGCTCACGTCCGGGCCATGCTCGAGCTCAAGAGGCGGGGGGCGAAGGTTTTCGACTACGGCAACAACATCCGCGGCCAGGCCCAGAAAGCCGGCGTCGCGGACGC
This sequence comes from Candidatus Aminicenantota bacterium, assembly GCA_030691735.1. Taxonomy (GTDB): domain Bacteria; phylum Acidobacteriota; class Aminicenantia; order Aminicenantales; family UBA4085; genus JAPKZI01. Next base: position 4,661 of record JAUYDS010000194.1, on the reverse strand, counting down.
TTTCGAGATCCCCGGATTCGTTCAAGAATATATCCGGCCGTTGTTTTGCCTCGGGAAGGGACCATTCCGCTGGGCCGCCCTGTCGGGCAAGCCTCGGGACATCCTGCTCACGGACGAGGCTGTGTTGGAGTCGTTTCCCGAGGACGAAGCCCTCGAACGCTGGATCCGCAAGGCCCAGAAGCAGGTCAGGTTCCAAGGCCTGCCGGCGAGGATCTGTTGGCTCGGCTACGGCGACCGGGCCCGGTTCGGCGCCGTCATCAATCGGCTCGTCAAGAGCGGCCGGATCAGCGCTCCGATCGTCATCGGAAGGGATCATCTCGACGCGGGCTCGGTGGCCTCACCCAATCGGGAAACCGAGGGGATGAAGGACGGATCGGATGCCATCGCCGACTGGCCTGTGCTCAACGCCCTCTTGAACGCGGTCAACGGCGCGTCCTGGGTTTCCGTCCACCATGGCGGCGGCGTCGGCATCGGACTTTCGATCCACGCCGGCATGGTGATCGTGGCCGACGGGTCGAGTTCGGCGGCCCGCCGCCTGGAACGCGTCCTGACGGTCGATCCCGGCCTGGGCGTTGTCCGCCATGCGGACGCGGGCTATCCCGAGGCGATCGCCTTCGCTAAAAAAAAGAAGATCAAGATCCCGATCGTCAAAAAGAATTGAGCCGGCCGAAGCGTCAACGTATCATGACGGCCGCTCCGGATGAAGTCAACCGGGGTTGATCCCCATCTTTTTCAGTGGACCCGACCGTTTTTCTAACCTCTTTTTTATCAGCCTCTTCGAGCCTCCGGCGCGCGGAACTCCAGTTGGCACGGGGATTGCTTTATCAAAGGGCGAAAGGAGATTATCGATGAACACACTCACAAGGTCTTGGTCGGGCCGGGCCATCTGTCTGGCTCTCATGGTTTCGTTGGTCGGCTTCATGCTCGCGGGATCCCTATCGGCCGAAGAGGGGAACGACAGCTCCTATTGCGAAGGGGTGGCCCTGAAGTGCGTCTCGGACGCCATCATCTCCGGATTGTTATCCCAGGGGGCGACGCTGCCTATCTTCCTCAGCTTCTGCCTGATCGGCTACGGCTTCTGTGAAAAGTATGTCGAGAAATACATTTAAGGAGAGGGCCATGACAAATCGAGCTTACCTGCCGGTCGTGTTCTTGCTGGTCTTCCTGTCGTTCGCGGTCGGCCTTCCCGGCTTCGGGACCGATGACCCTTCGGGCGGCGTCTGCGAAAGGGCCCTGTCCGATTGTTTTGACGACATCATGACCCAGGCGACGGGCCCGTTTGGGGCGGTGATCTGCATCGTCGGCTATGCCTTCTGCAAAAAATATATCGATCCGTCCATCTGAGCGGGCCGTGGGAAAAATACGACCTCTCCAGCGTCTTATCATGCGGGAGGACGGAAGATGAACGGACCGAGATGGATGATTTGGACGGCCCTTCTCGCGATCTCGCTTGGGGCGGCCCCGCCCGGTTCCGGTAAGGATGCCGTCTCGAGGATTACCCTCAAAGAAGTGCTTTCCATCGGAGCCTTGGATGATGAGACCTTGTTCCAATGGACCGGTGTCGCCGTCGATCCGGACGGTTTCATCTATGTCCTGGACGCCATGGATTACACGCTCAAAAAGTTCGATCTCCGAGGGGCGCTCGTAAAGAAAACCGGACGCAGGGGACAGGGGCCCGGGGAGTTCATGATCCCGCGGCTCTTGGACGCCTCTCCGAATTTCCTCTTCGCCACCGACCAGAACGTCGCCGGCGTCTATGTCTTCGACCGGGAATTGAATTTTAAAAAGAAAATCCCCTGTCCGACGCTCATCGCTCATCTCAAAGCTCTCGGAGACGATCAAGTGGCCGTGGCCGTCATGAGCTTTCAAGAGCCGGGAAGGATCCTGGTGTTGAACGGCGAAGGAAAGGTCCTGTCCGAGATCGCCTACTTTGATAAAGACGCGGGAGTCCTCATGGATTCGATCAGCTTCATCCCGGACGCGGAGGGACGGTTCTATCTGGCTTATCTTTTCCAAGACCGGATCGAGAAATGGTCGCCGGACGGAAAACGCCTCTGGTCGCGGAATCTGCTCGGCGGGAAAAAGGCCGAGACGAAAAAAATCTCGTCCTTCACCCTGCCGGGGGAGACGTGTTTCAAAGATATCGCTTTGGACGGCCGGGGACATGTCTTTGTCCTGGGGGGACACTTATCCAAAGCCCCTAGCCGCACGGTCTTCGTTTTGAACACGGAGGGGGAGCTCTTGACGACGTTCACCCTTCCGGACACGAGCCACTGTCTTTACTTCGACCGCGACCATTCTTTGTACGCCCGAGCCAATGACGGCATCACCCTGAAGAAATACAGGATCCTTTATGAATAGGAACGAAGAGGTTCTGCGGACCGTTTCCGCCTCCCGGGCGGCGGATCGATTATCGCGGCGCAGGGCCCGGCTTTTCATATTGGTTCGCGCCGCAGCCCTCACCGTCGTATCGTTAGGGTTGCTCTCCCGGCTGTCATCCGCCGCTCCGCCGAACAAAGACCGGCCGGAGACGGCCGCCGGCACGGATCGATCCTGCTGCTGGGTCCTCATGGACATCGAAAGCTTTTACTGCGCGCCCTGCCTTGAGCCCCTCCTAGCCCTCTGCCGGGCTCTTCCCGCCCGCGTCCAGGAGGAACGTGTCCGGGGGATCCTCGTCTACGAGGCTGCCGCCGGAAAAGAACGCTCCGAACTCCGTTCGCGCATCGTTCTGAAAAAATGGCAGGGTTTTCGAAAAGCTCACGACATCCGATTTCCGGCCGTCGCGGACACGGGGCCTTTTTTCCGGGGGTTCTTGAAGGACGGGATCGTCATTCTTCTGGTCCATGAGGCGCGAAGTGTCCTCGCATCCTATACGCTGCCGTTGAAGTCCGGCCAATTGGAAGAGATCGTGGAGACTCTGCTGGATCGGGCCGAGGGATCTATGCGGCCAAAGAGCTGTTCCTCGGCGGCGTGCCGGCGGCCATGCATACGGCGGCCACCGCCGCCGATCTCATTCTACGCTGAGCGCCCTATTTCCAGATGTGATATTTTTCGACGAGGTGGTGGGGCTGATAGGACTGCTTGGCCTTGCGCAGACCCGGCACGCCCATGTCCTGTTCCCGGTTGATGAAGGCGTACGCGGCCAGCTCGTTTCTGACGAACTCGCGGTTCATCAGCTGGGCGAGGCCCTCGTACTTCGGACTGACGATCTCGATGTGGATCACCGCCGTATCGGGATTCAGCTGTTCGCCGATGGAGAAGGCGGCGATGGCTCCTTCGACCTCGATCGCCCCGCCGGATAAATCGAGCGCTTCGAAATGGATCAAGGCCTGTTGGATGGCGTCCTGTTGGGCCCCGGCCATCGGATTGGGCGAGTCCTTCTCGCCGACCCATTCCTCGAACAGACAGCGACAGGCGTCCAGATGGCCGGCGGTCAGCTTCACGTACCTGTAGGCGTGGTTCCGTTCGAACTTCCTGATCCGGTTCCGCTTGCCGTCGTATTTTTTTCCTCTGAGCTCGATGAGGTCGCGGGTCTCGTAGACGTAGTCGAAATTGTTCGGATCGGTCGCGCATTGAAATCCCTTGGAACAATATCTTTCGGCGAACGAAGCCGGGATCCGCGACAGACGAGGAGCGTGCTCCAGGCACGTCCGGATCGTCTCCGGAATAGCCGAGGTTCCGAACGGCTGAAGGAAGTAGGCGGGCTCGGCGGGCGGCTCGAAAAGAACGCAGAGGTTGTTTTGGATGACCGTGAAGCGGGGATGGTCGAAATTCCGCCAGATGAAGGTATTGCCGAAATTCATCTCGCAGGCGTCGATGGGAACGCAGGTCAAGAACGACCGGAAGATGTCCCGGTCCTCGAGGCCGACAGCCTTGAACTCGGGGTAGCGGGGTGGATTCATGCGGTTGTCTTGACCATGATCACGCAGCTTTCCTTCCGGCAGCCTTCACACCACGACGGGTCCTTGGCCAGGCCGGCCGGCGCGGCTGAAGCCCTGGCGAATCCGCATCGTTCGAAGAACTCGGGAATGATCGTCGCCAAATAGACCTCGGAGGGAGCTGCGTCGAGCAAAGCCTGGACGAGCTTTCGCCCCAGCCCCCGCTCGCGGTCGCGCGGATCGACCCCCAGGGCCACGAGCTCGTCGCAATCGGCGTGGCGTTTCAAAGCGACGATGCCGGCGATTTCCCGGCCGTCATCGGCCACCCAGAACCGGTCGTTTTCCAGTCCGGGGTAGTCGAGGCCGAGGGATTCGGCCAGCCGCCGGATCCCGGGGAGGTCTGACGCGCGCGCTTTCCGGATTTTCATGACCGACTATTATACCACGTCTCGGCTCAGGGAAAGATCCCAAAATATCAGCGTTCCGTCGTTTGGTCCCAAGAAAAAAAAGGCGAAGAGAACGTCCCTCTCATCTGAAAAATGACGGGACTGAAGCGTTATGCTAATATGTAAAAATGAGGATGAGAGGATTTTTCCTGTTATTCTTGTCGTGCATGGGTTCGGTTCTCGGGCAGACCAAGCGGTTCGATATCCAGCTGTCATACGGCGGCTGGAGCTTATCTCCGTTCCGGTCGGTCGTCGAGAGGGAGTGCGAGCGATTGATCAAGAGCGAGTTCAACAAATTGGTCGAGTCCACGATTCCGAACGACCTTCTCACGCCGCT
>JAUYDS010000178.1 GCA_030691735.1 Candidatus Aminicenantota bacterium | reverse complement strand
GGAAAGGCGCCTAGAGCGATAAGATAACCAAGGCCGAGGAGTTTAGTATGGTGTATCAGCGATGACTTTAAAAAGTTGTCATTCCGGACTTGATCCGGAATCCAGCTTAAAAAGGCCTGGATTCCCACCTACGTGGGAACGACGTCTGGATTCCCGCTCCCCACTTTCGTGGGGACAAGTTTACCCCTGCGGAGGCAGGGGCGGGAATGACAGTTCCAGGATTATTGTTAAGCCGTTATTGAGACACAACACCAGGTAAGCCGACGGCTCGGTCCCAGCGATAAAGATCGGGAAGAACCGCTCGTCATCCGCTCCGTCGGGGGCGGACCGTCCGTTTGGAATACCAGATCGCGGCCACGACGGCCGCCAGCGCCAAAACGAGAAACACGATGACGCCGGGGGTTATCGTCCGGAACTGGATGAGCAGAGGCGCGGCCAGGACCGAGACGAGGTTGATCACCTTGATCAGCGGATTGAGGGCCGGGCCGGCCGTGTCCTTGAGCGGGTCGCCGACGGTGTCGCCGACGATGGCCGCCTTGTGCTGGGCCGAGCCGCGCCCGCCGTAGTTCCCGTCCTCGATCAATTTTTTAGCATTGTCCCAGGCGCCGCCCGCGTTGGCCATGAAGACCGCCAGGAGCAGGCCCGAGAGGATGACCCCGCCGAGGAAGCCGCCCAGGGCTTCGACCCGCAGGCCCAATCCGACGAGGAGCGGAATGAGGATGGCCATAGCCGCAAGGCCGACGAGCTCTTTCTGGGAGGCGACGGTGCAGATACCGACCACTTTTCCGTAATCCGGCTTCGTCTTGCCTTCCATGACGCCGGGGAGCTTGAACTGCCGGCGGACCTCGACGACGATGAGGGACGCCGCCCGGGAGACGGCGTTGATGGTCAGCGACGAGAAGAGCCAGGGGATCGAGCCGCCGATGAGCAGACCGACCAGGACGAGCGGCTCGGAGATGCGGATCCCCGTCTGGAGGAGATGGCCGGCCTGGGCAACCCCCATCTGGACCTGGACCTTGGTCACGTCCGTGAGGAAGGACCCGAAGAGCGAGACGGCGGCGATGACCGCCGAGCCGATGGCCACGCCCTTGGTGATCGCCTTGGTCGTGTTGCCGACGGCGTCGAGGTCGGCCATCCGCTCCCGCGCCTCTTCCTCCAGGCCGGCCATCTCGCCGATCCCGTTGGCGTTGTCGACGATCGGCCCGAAGGAGTCCATGGCCACGTTGTTGCCCGTCAGGGTCAGCATCCCGATGCCGGTCATGGCCACGCCGTAGAGGACGAAGGTGATCGGCTGGCCCCAGTAGATGAAGATCGAGGAGAGGATGGTCGCGGCGATGACCAGCAGGGTCCAGACGGCCGATTCCATGCCCACCGAAAGCCCGGAAAGGATCAGGGTCGCCGCGCCCGTCCGCGAGGAGCGGGCGATCTTCCGGACCGGATTGTATTTCGTGTGGGTGAAATACTTGGTCAATTCGTCGATGGCCACGGCCAGGCCGATGCCGACGGCGACGGACAGGAAGGCCCGCCATTCGTGCATGTAGAAGCCGGCCAGGACGGCGAACGCGACCAGGCAGATGAAAGCCGAGCTGTAGAAGCCCTTGTTGATCGCTTTCATCGCGTCTCCCGGCTCGCCCTTCTTTCCCCGGACGAGATAGGTCCCGATGATCGACGAGAACACGCCGATGCCCCGGACGAGGAGGGGGAAGACGAGCCACTTGATCTGGCCGGTCGCGGCGACCAAGGCCAGGCTCAGGATCAGGCCGGAGACGATCGTGACTTCGTAGCTCTCGAAGATGTCGGCGGCCATGCCGGCGCAGTCTCCGACGTTATCGCCGACGAGATCGGCGATGACGGCCGCGTTCCGCGGATCGTCCTCCGGGATGCTGGCCTCGACCTTGCCGACCAGGTCCGCGCCGACGTCGGCGGCCTTGGTGAAAATGCCTCCGCCGACCCGCATGAAGAGAGCGAGGAGCGTGCCGCCGAAGCCGAATCCGAGCAGGGCGTCGGGCGCGGCTTTCTGGAAAATGAGGAAGATGATCGTTCCGCCGAACAGCCCCAGGCCGTCCGTCAGCATGCCGGTGACCGTTCCGGCGCGATAGGCGATCTGCATCGCCTTATCGTAGCTCTTCCGGGATGCGGCGGCGACGCGGACGTTGGCTTGGACGGCTATGCGCATCCCGAACTGTCCGACCATGAGCGAGAACAGGGCGCCGAGGATGAAGGCCGCGGCCCGCCCCAATCCGATGATGAGTTTGACCTGCGCGGGGCTCGAGCCCGGGAACCGTTCGAGGGCTTCGGCCGACGGGGGGACGACGGCGACGCTGAAAAAGAGGGCGATCGTCAGGAGCCCGATCACGGGAAGGATCGTCCTCAGCTGCCGGGTCAGGTAGGCGTTGGCCCCCTGCTTGATGGCTTCCCAAACCTCGATCATCTTGGGCGTGCCTTTATCCTCGCGGAGAATGTTCCGCCGAAGGAAGAGGGCGTAGGCGAGGCCGAGCAGGGCGATGCCTAGAACAGTCTTCAGGGCGATGGCTTCGAAGGGTGACATATGGATCATGGGGCGCGCTCCTACTTCCTTCTATTCGTAATGGATGTCCCAGGACCGGGGGATGGCCGCCGGGAAGGGCCAGAGGGAGATCCCGTTCCGGTCTCCGACATACAATCCGCCCTGCGCTTCCCGCCGGTATCCGACCCAGGCGTGGAAAGGAATGTCGTCCAAGAACTCTCCGAGGGCGATGACCTTGGTCTTTTTGGTCGGCTTGGCGGCCAGCTCTTCGCGGGCTTCGTCGTAGCGGCTGGCGGCGACGACCTCATTGTCTTCTTCCTTGAGTTCAGCGAACATGACCTGGCGGAAGATCTTGCCCGGGCGATGGGTGACGTACCAGGCGTATTCCTCGGGGGTCAGGTTGGTCATGACCAGGAACTGGATGGGCTCGACGATCATGAAAAGACGGGCGGCCCGGCCGGAGGGCGCCGGCCGGCCGATGGATTGAGCGACCTGATCGGTCGTCAGTCCCTCGTGGCAGGCATGATTGACGAACTCGAGAAGCGTAACGGGCGGCCCCATTTCGAGCAGATGCCCGCCGGTTTTGGCCAGGACGAGGTGTTTGTAGGCCGCGAGCGGCGTGACGTTGAAGCCGTTGTTCGAGAGGGCCGTCTTTGTCCGCTTTCCCGTACGGACGGTGGCCAGGGCGGCGATCGTATCACCCTGGGCGTCTCGCCATCCCCCCTCTTCTAAATAGCGGAAAGCCGGCCGGTCGCTCTCGAGTGCGAGGTCGATCTGGATGGTCTTGCCGCGGAAATATTTGGCCGAGCCCGGGCTGCGATGCTTGGCGAATCCTTCCATGCCCAGACTGGTGGCCACGATGATGCCGTAAGGAACGGTCAAAATCAAGTTCAGATCGCTCATGTTCGCTCCTCTCTGCCGGGAGAGCCAGAAAATCGGGCCTAAAAGCCCATCAAGATTAAACGAAGGCCCGAATGAAGTCAAGATTTTGATGGGCTTTTGGGCTGACGATCATATTTTTCTTTGATCCTGGGAAGAGGTTTTTTCTTTTCGGCCCCAGGGGAACGGGAAATCGGAACTGCTTCAGCCGCAATTGAAAATAAGGCGGTTCTGAAATATATTAGAATCGTATGTTCAGCCAATTGGAATATGAACTGAATGCCTTTCCCTATGATATCGTCGAGCCATCTCCGGAACTCTATCAACCGGAATGGCCGTATGGATGCTCGAAAATTCTATTTCCGCTGACGGCTGAATGATGAAATTAACAGAGAAAAAATGGTTGCAGGAGATGGGGATCATTCTCCTGCTCGCCGCGATCTCCATGCTCGTCCTCTATCCGATGTTGTCAGCGTTTTCCACCAGACTTCCTTTCGCCACCCACGGCGATGTGCGGTTGTCGCTGTCTATCCTCTTTTCCAATCTGGACAAGATCAGCCGAGGCCAGTTTAGCCAGATATACCACCTGCCGATCGTCTTTCCCACCTCCTTCACCATGACGGCCGGAGTCAACCTCTTCGGCCAGACCCTGCTGCTCGCGCCCCTCTACCTTTTGGGCAACCGCAATATCTATCTCTGGTATAACCTGCTGACGCTCTTCGCCTACGTCGCCGCCGGCTATGCCGCTTATCTCTTCATCCGTGAATTCTCCGGCCGCCGGTGGATCGCCGTCATCGCCGCCGCCCTCTACATGCTCCTGCCATCACGCGTGCATAACATCCCGCAGTTCAACCTGCTCTTCAGTTTTCCCACCCCGCTGGCCTTTCTCTGCCTGCATCGTTATTTCGGACGCGAGCGCCGGCGCGACCTGCTCTTTCTCAGCCTGGCCGTTCTGCTGCAGTTCCTCTTCGATTTGTCGCTCGGCCTGTTTTTGGTAATCGCCCTCGCCGTCTTTTTTGTTGTCTGCTTATGTCTGCAGCCGCGCCGCAAGCGTTCCTTTTACCTTGGGCTGGCCGCGGCCGGGGCCGTCACCCTTCTCGTTATAGCCGTCGTCTTTTCCCCTTACCTGGACAAGGACATCTCCTTTTCCGACATCAGCGACGAGGTCCAGACCATCGACCGCAATGCTTTTCAATCCTCGCTCAGCTTCTACAGCAACTGGAATTACCCCCTCCTTTTCCTGAAAAGTATCCTCTGGAATACGAACCCTTATTATCCGGGATTCGCCGCCGCGGCGCTGTTTCTACTCGCCTTCTGGCCGGCGCTGGCCGGGCGCGGACAAAAGATCGTATTCGCCCTTGTTTCCTTTTTTCTGCTTGCTCCGGCCCTGGTTTTCATCCTCCTCAGCCGGAGCGTTGCTTCTGCGGCTTTGGAGCGCCTGGCCGATGCCGTATTCGCTTGTTTTTTAGCCGGATTCATTCTGCTGCTGGTCTTGCTGGCCCCCCGACTCTCGGCGCCGCATAAAACGCTCGCCTGGACCTGGCTCATTCTGCTTTTTTCCTCTTCACGGATTTCGCTGGCCGTGGGCAATCTCTTTTCGTGGCTTTCGCACGTTCTCCCGGTCCTGCTGCGCTCCCGCGGCATCCGCACCCAGTACATCATTCTTCTTTTCTTTTACGCCGTCGCCGCCGTCGGCTTTCGGCAGCTGTGGGAGAGGAAGCGGCCGGGCCACATCATGCTTGCTCTGCTGGCATTGCTGCTCCTGGCCGAACGCGTCCGCTGGCCAATCGGCATGGAGCGCGTCGAGGATGACCGGCCCGGTTACAGCGAGTTCTATGAAAGAACCGATTCCCTCCCGCCTCACCTGGGACTGCTCGAGCTGCCCTTTCATAAAGAAATATTCAACTATTATACCTACTACACCCGCTACCACCGCCACCATACCTACCACGGGCACATCCTATACCTACTCGATCCATTACATCTGGAGAAGGCCCCCGGCTGGGATAAAACGAGCGGCTTCGCCGCTCTGTCCGATCCGGCGGCCGTCGCCGTCCTGCGTGATAACGGCATCGGCGCCATCATGCTCTTCCGCGACAAGATATCCGGGGACTTGCCGCAGGACCGACAGAACTGGCGGGCAACCTTGAATACCATCGAACATGGGCAGGCTCTCGGTCTCTACACCAAGGTCGACCAATCCGGCGCGGGGATCGTTCTTTTCATCTCCGGCCGCCAGACAGGCCGGCGCATCGACCGCTTTTTGCCTTATTTCGCCTTGGCCGGAAGCGGCCTGCGATTCACCCTGCAGAGCACGGAGACGGTAAACGTCAGCGTCTATTTCAATGACCGCCAGGCTTTGGTCCTGACGCTGCCCGCCGGCGGGAAAAGAGAAATCCGCCTTTCATCAAACGACCTGGCCCTGACCAAGGGACAGAACATGCTGCGCGTCGGCAGTGACCAGGATATCACCTTCGACGATCTTTCAGTGGAGAAATAGCCGGGAAAGGGCCTTTATTCCAAATCGACAATTTCGGCGATCAGGTAGCGCGGCCGTTTCTTCACTTCCTCGAAAATGGTGATCAGGTATTCACCGATGATGGCGATCATGAAAAACATCAACCCGAAGGAGAGGAGAGTCAGCAGCGTCGTGGTGCTCAGGCCGAGGACAATGCGGTGGGTTATCTTGTTATAGATGATCAGGCCGGCGTAGAAAAAAGAAAAGATCCAGTAAAAGAGGGCAATGAAAAAATTGATACGCAGAATGTGGGAAAAGGAGAGGATGCTTTTCACGGCCAGCAAGAAAAGGGAGCGGAAGGAAAAGCGGCTGCGGCCGCTCGGGCCCGGGGTGAAGGGCACGCACTTTTCACGCAGGCCCAGCCAATGGACCAGATTGCGCACCACCACTTCCTTCTCTTGCAGCGCCAACAGCCGATCGCGCACGGCCCGGGTAAAGAGCATGAAATCAGAGGCCCCGCTCCGCAGTTCGCGGATGCCCAGCTTACGGGCCAGGAAAAAAAAGAGTCCCGTCAGCGCCCGGCGCGGCAGGCCGTACGGTTCGCGTTCCTTGACGCCGCAGACCACGTCGGCGCCGCCGTCGGCGATGCTTTCATAGAGCCGGGGCACCAACGCCCAGGGCGTCTGGCCGTCGGCGTCGACGATGACATAATAATCGGCCTCGTTCTTTTCCAGACCGGCTAAAATCGCGCTGTCCTTGCCGAAATTGCGTCCGAAACGGAGCAGTCGCGCCGGAATCTTCGCTTCGATAAGACACTGCCGGAAACGGACAAAAGTGCCGTCCCGTGAGCCGTCATCGATGACCAATAGCGCGGTTTCCACGCCCAGGAGCTTCATCGTCTCCCGGACATCGACATAACCACGGATCACGCTGTCGACGTTGTGGGCCTCGTTCAGGGCCGGGACCAACAAAGCCAGCCGCTTCATTTTAAGCCGATCTGAATATTTGCGGCCGGGGTCTTCATACGCATTTGACCTCCCCCTTTTTTAGTGTACCACCTGAGAAGTGAAAGTTCTAGTCATATCTGAACTCGTTTTATTTCAGTGGTTCATTGAGCGGGAGATGGTCCGTATTATAGAATAGAGACGTGAATGGCGAATGGCTTTTTCAAGCGGAGGGGCGATGCCGGTAAAGAAAGCCCCAAGACTCATAGAAGCGGGCGTCCTGGTTTTGATCTGCCTCACTCTGGGCGCAGACCAAGCCGGGAAAATATCTCGGGCCGCCGATCTCGGGCCGTTTTTCGCGAAATCCGACGTGACGATCGCGGTCACCGATTCGGGTCTGGGCGGCCTGTCGATCATGGCCGAAGCCGCCGCCCGGTTGAAGGAAGCCCGCGTTTTCAAGAGCGTGAACCTCGTTTTTTTCAACGCCCTTTTCTCGAACGACAGCGGCTATAACAGCCTTGGGACCCGTGAGGAGAAAATCGCCGTCTTCGACAGCGCCTTAGAGGCTCTCGCCGCCAAATATCGGCCGGACTTGATCCTGGTCGGCTGCAACACGTTGTCCGTACTCACCGGGGAAACCCGCTTTTCACGGATGTCGAAAATTCCCGTCTTGGACATCGTCGGGCCGGGAGTGGACCTGATCGCCGATGGGCTTAAAAAAAGCCCTAGAGCAGCGGTCATCATCCTCGGTACGGAGACAACTATCGCCGAGGGGGAGCATAAGAAGCGGCTTTTAGAGCAGGGATTCCCGGAGGCGCGCGTCGTCACCCAAGCCTGTCCGGAGCTGGCGAGCTATATCGAAAAAGACCCCAAAAGCGAAGACACGGCCCTGCTGATCGAATCCTACGTCGACGAAGCCCTGGCTAAGGTCAAAGATCGGAGTGCCCCTATTTTGATCAGCCTCAACTGCACGCATTTCGGATATTCCATAGACCTCTGGAAAAAGGCGTTCGAGAGCCGGAGGATCAAGTCCTTCGTCATACTCAATCCGAATGCCAAAATGACCGAAGTTCTCGTTCCGTCGGCGTCAGCGAAAAGATACGCGGCCACGGCCGTCTCGGCCAAGGTCGTTTCGATGGTCGAGATCAGCAAGCAGAAGATCGAAGCGCTCGGCGGATGGCTGAGAAAGATCTCGCCGGAGACGGCGGGCGCGTTGGGGCGATACGAGCTGAAACCGGACCTGTTCGAGTGGAAGAGATTCATTAGAGGTGAGATCGCCACGGCCAAGAGGCCTCGCGATGACATATGAGGGAAGGAATAAACACCTATGTTTATTCTATTAATCCCCCTACCCCCTTACACAATTAAGGGGGATTAAAAAGTCGGTCAATGCGAGGAGCGAAGCGACGTGGCAATCTCACATTATCACGACCCCGTGCGGGCCGGGGAGAAGACTGCCGATGACCCACGCCTTCTGGCCGAGCTTCTGAAAGAGGGCGACCGCCGCCCCGGCGTCTTTGGGCCCGACGACGAGGACCATCCCGATCCCCATGTTGAGGGTCCGGAACATCTCCGGTTCGTCCACGCCGCCCCGCTCCTGGATCAGGCGGAAGACAGGCGGGATCGGCCAGGAACCCTCCGCGATCCGCACGGTCAGGCCGGCCGGAATGAC
>JAUYDS010000129.1 GCA_030691735.1 Candidatus Aminicenantota bacterium | reverse complement strand
GGCCTAAGATCATAAAAAGATTTCCTATCCTTACTTCGTATGATATTATGTTAATAAGAGACCGCGCTTAGGAGGTTGTAGCATGGAAACAAAGTTAAAAATGATCTATTGGAAAGGCGAGAAATTCTGGGTGGGAAAACTCCTCGAACATCCAGAAATAATGACACAAGGCGAGACACTGGAAGAACTTGAAGATAACATGAAGGATGCCTACGCGCTGATGACCCTGGAGGACGTTCCGGAAAAGCACGAAATCAAAGAACTTGCCATAAATGTATGAAGAGAAAAGAACTGATAAAGAAAATATCATCTGCCGGATGCACACTCGTAAGGCACGGTGCCCGTCACGATCTGTATGGAAATCAAAAAACTGGCAAGAAACAGCCTGTCCCAAGGCATGATGAAATAGACGAAAACCTCGCAATGCACATAATAAAAGAATTAGCATAACCAGGCAATCCATCCGACTCGTTATACTCGCGGCTGATTTCCGCGTTCGGCGGCGGAGATATTGTCATGTTTTTCGCGAGACGACTTTGCTCACTCGTCCTGCCCGGGAGAGGAGAAGCCATAAAGAACACTAACTGCGTAATCTACATCACAACCAAACGCGGCCGGACATGGAGCTACCGCAAAGAGAACAACGGCTGGACACAAACCGGTCCAACCGGTATAGTCCACCGGCTCAGCGCAGAGCAACTGTTGTCGCACCTCTTGCCGCCACTCGCAGCCGACAATCTGGGCCACCTTAGCGTCAGGGTGGAACGAACCGCCCTCGCCGCCGCCCGCGAGAAGGGAGGGAACGATGAGTGACCAACATGCGCCATCTGACCATGAAATTGTGGCCAAAGTTGATGGTTGACAGAGCGCGTTTGGGCCTATATAACGAGCGTAGAAACGAAAAGGAGAGAACATGGCCGACGCATCCCCCTTATTGATAGCCAAAGGCGAGCGCGACCTTTACCTCCTTCCCCGGATGGCGAACCGCCATGGCCTCGTCGCCGGGGCGACGGGCACGGGAAAAACCGTTTCGCTCCAGGTCATGGCCGAGAATTTCAGCAGCATCGGCGTCCCGGTCTTCATGGCTGACGTCAAGGGCGACCTGGCCGGCATCAGCCAGCCGGGATCGGCCGCGAACACCAAGGTCATGGACCGGATCAAGCTGCTTAAGCTGGGCGATTACGCCTTTTCCGGCTGTCCGGCCGCTTTATGGGATATCTTCGGAGAACAAGGTCATCCGGTCCGGACCACGATCAGCGAGATGGGGCCGCTGCTCCTCAGCCGCCTCTTCAATCTGAACGAAGTTCAGAGCGGTGTTCTTTCGCTCGTCTTCAAGATCGCCGACGACAACGGCCTCCTCCTGCTCGACGCCAAAGATCTGCGGGCCATGCTCCAGTACGCCGGCGACAACGCCGATCAGTTCTCGACCGAATACGGCCGGATCTCCCCGGCGAGCGTCGGCACCATCCAGCGGACGCTGTTGGACCTCGAAACCCAGGGCGGCGACAAGCTCTTCGGCGAGCCGGCTTTGAATCTGGATGATTTCATGCAGACGGACGGTCAGGGGCGGGGGATAATCAACATCCTGGCCGCTGACAAGCTGATGCTCTTTCCCAAGATGTACGCGACGTTCCTCCTCTGGATGCTGTCCGAGCTTTTCGAGCGAATGCCCGAGGTCGGGGACCTCGACAAGCCGAAGCTCGTCTTCTTCTTCGACGAGGCCCATTTGTTGTTTACCGACGCGCCCGACGTCCTGCTCCAGAAGATCGAGCAGATCGTCCGGCTGATCCGGTCCAAGGGCGTCGGCGTCTATTTCGTGACGCAGAACCCTCTCGACATCCCGGACACCGTCCTCGGCCAGCTGGGCAACCGTATCCAGCACGCCCTGCGCGCGTTCACCCCGCGCGACCAGAAGGCCGTCCGGGCCGCGGCCACGACCCTCCGGGCGAATCCGAAGATCAACGTCGAAAAAGTCATCGGCGAGCTGGCGGTGGGAGAAGCGCTCGTTTCGTTCCT
The DNA here is from genome assembly GCA_030691735.1 of Candidatus Aminicenantota bacterium. GTDB lineage: Bacteria > Acidobacteriota > Aminicenantia > Aminicenantales > UBA4085 > JAPKZI01. The sequence goes on along the minus strand of JAUYDS010000129.1, from coordinate 6,598 downwards.
GGACGAGAAAGGCCAGCCGGGGATCGTGGAACGGGCCTTTATCTTCCCGCCGAAGAGCCAGATCGGCACCATCGCGACCGACGTCCGCAGACAGATAATCAGCCGCTCGGTCATTTACGGCCATTATGAGAGGGTGGTCGACCGCGATTCGGCGTATGAGATTCTGAAGTCCCGCGCGGACAAGCTCACCCAGCCGTCCCAAGCGCCCCAAGCTTCGTTTCCGTCGGGATATCCTCAGCCCCGATCTCAGCCTTCTTATCAGGATAATTATCCGCCCGGACAAGGCCGGATCCCGCTCCCCCAGGAGCCTCGAGCGCCGCGGCCCGTGGGCCGGCCTCGGGACACTCTGCTCGAGGCGATGGCCAAAAGCGCCGTCCGTTCGATCGGGAGCTCCGTGGGACGCCAGGTCATGCGCGGCATCATGGGCTCGATCCTCGGCGGCGGCCGGCGTTAATCGGGTCGGTCGCTCTCGGGCGGAACCGGGCGGCGCGGAGGGATCGCCCTCGAGTCCCTTTTTCTTTTTTTAACTCCCCGTGTTTCTCATGAGAAAAATCGGGCTCCCGTTCGTTATCACATGGGACCGAGTCATCATCACCCATGCAGGATCAAGACTCCTATCTGATCGGGATATCGCCGGCGGTCGACCGTGTCCGAACGCTGATCGCCAAGGTCAAGGACCTGAACGCGCCCGTCCTGATCACGGGCGAAAGCGGGACGGGCAAGGAACTCATCGCCCGGGCCATCCATGAGACGGGAGCCCGACGCGGCGGCCCGTTCGTCGCCGTGAACTGCGGGGCGATCCCCGACCAGCTTCTGGAAAGCGAGCTGTTCGGGTACGCGAGGGGAGCGTTCACCGGAGCGGTGCGGGACAGGGCCGGGCTCATCGAGGAAGCCGACGGCGGCACTTTTTTTCTGGACGAGGTCGGGGATCTCTCATTGCCTCTCCAAGCGAAGCTCCTTCGCTTGATCCAGGAGCGGGAAGTGCGAAGGGTCGGCGAGAACCGTCTCCGGTCGGTCGACGTCCGTTTCATCAGCGCCACGAACAAGAACCTGGACCGGGAGATCGAACAAGGGAATTTCCGGGAAGACCTTTACTATCGGCTGCGCATCATCGACATCGAGATCCCGCCGCTCCGCGAGCGAAGGGACGACCTCGTTCTTCTCCTGGAGCACTTCGCCGGAAAATTCGGCCGGGAGCTGAACAAGGAGCAGGTTCGCTTTACGCCGCGCGCGCTCGAGCTTCTGACCTGTTATTCCTGGCCGGGGAACGTCCGCGAACTCCAGAACGAGGTCCAGCGCTGCCTGATCCTGAACGGTGAGAACATCCAGATCCATGAGGATCACCTCTCGCCCAAGATCAACCTGCGTCAGGAGATGTCCGGGGGAGATGACTATAGTTTCTCCGAGGCCAAGGCGGAGTTCGTCCGGAGGTTCCTGAACCAGGCCCTTCAGCGCTGCAATTACAATAAGGCCCGAACGGCGGAGGAGATCGGCCTATCCCGCCAGGGGCTCTTCAAGCTCTTGAAAAAGCACAGGATCGATTTGGCGATAGGCCGGCGTGCGAATTCTGCCGCTGAGCGCTCCCCTCGCTCATCACCCTGAGGTCCGGTCTGAGGACGCCCAGCGGAGATTTGGGAAATCCGCCCCGGACTTGGAACCCCTTTTGCCGAATACCAAGCCGCCCTTTCAGCCCTTGGGAGCTTTCCTCCTGGAAGAAAACGGCCGGCTGTGGGTGCCGACCTTCGAGCGGGAATCCGAAGGTTTGACCTATGATATTTTCGGCCCCGACGGGATCTATGAGGACAAGATCTTCATCCGGGCCGAGCCTCAAAAGCTCAAACCGCTGTTCTTCAAGGCTGGCTATCTTTATTCCATCGAGACCGACAGCGAGGGGCTGCACAGGGGAAGACGCTCGAAGCTCGTTTTCCGCTAAGCTTGGGGCACACCATCTTAAAGCTTGACAATAATGTTCACACATATTAGAATGTTCATATAATTGTGAACGATGACTATAATGTGAACATTAAGGCGACTACAAATGAGACGAAATATCTTTGCCGACAAAGCTTCCCTCGTTCTCCGACGCATGCTCCGTGAGCCCGGCCACCGATGGGTAGTTCGGGACTTCGTCGGTACAGACGGGGTGAGCGTGGGCCTAGCCCAGGCCGTTCTCGAGACCGTTGAAGCCATGGGCTACGCGGAGAGGAATAAGAAGGGCGCAGCGAGCTTTACCCTGCTGACGAATCCCGATCTAGTGATTGCCGAATGGGTAAAAGCTTATTCCTTCTCCCGGAATGACCTGCGGACTTTCTATTTCCCGTTTCCCGACGTCATCAAGAGAATCAAAACGGCCCTTGCCGGACTCCCCTACGCGTTCACTCTTCATGCGGGAGCGAATTTCCTTACCTCCTGGGTAAAAACAGAGCATGTTCATCTCTACCTCGATGATAAGGCCTGCCCGGACGCCCTCCTGGGCCTCCAGCAACGACTCGGCCTTAAGGAATTGGTGAACGGCGGCAACGTCCACATCATCCGGCCATATTATGCCCATAGCGTTTTTTTCAATAACCAAAAAATCAACGGATATCCTATCGTCTCCAAACTGCAACTGTATCTCGATTTATACAATTTTCAGCCCCGCGGCCGGGAACACGCCGAACGATTGAAAGAAATGATCAAAGGCCGGGGAGGATTTCTTGCCTAGCCTGAACGCCCTGGAAAGCTGCTTCTATCAAGTTCTCGGAGACCTGCGAGATTTCCTCCCGTCGCTCACGCTCGTGGGTGGCTGTGGCCCGTCGTTCTCTACAAAGACGGCAAAATACCCGTTGAATTCCTAGCCGATTCAAAGATGAAAACAAAGGCCATCGCGGCCATCCTGGGATCTCAGGTTCATATCAATAAGCTCGAGGGACTAGATTTTCTCTTGAGGAACCGGATCGGTGTGAGTCTTAGGGTCGGATCGCGAACACGTACCTTGCACTGTCCGCGTCCCTCGACGTTCCTAGTCCACAAGCTGGCAACCTTCATGGAAAGGGATGACGACCTCAAAAAAGCCAAGGACTTGTTTTACGCGTATTTCATTCTCCGATACGTCCCCGATATCGCCGCACTTTATCGGGAAGCCCGGGGATATCGTGGAGAGAGGACATTTTTCCAGGTCGAAAAGAACATCGGCATTTATTTTTCCAGGCTGACGAGCCGCGGCTGTCTTTGGGTGGAAAGAGAAAACGGGCCGGCCCCATTTTGCCTTGACCGCTCCTTTGTGCTACATTTTAAAAATCATGAGCGAGGAAAAAGGCAAGGTCGTGGCCGTGACCTGTCCCTGCTGCCAGTCCCTTCTTTGGGTGGAGGCCTCGACGGGCAGCGTGGTCAAGTCCGAGAGGGCGGCGAAGAAGAAAGAATCGCTCGACGACCTTCTCCTCAAGGAAAAGAAAAAGAAAGACGGCTTCGCCACGAAGTTCGAGGCGACGGCCGAACTCGAGAAGAAGAAGTTCGAGACGGCCAAAGAGAAGTTCGAGAAGGCCTTCGAAAAACTGGACGACGAATAACGGAGATTCCCGAACGGACGACGAATGTCCCGGGCATTCGCAGATAGAGGCCGAATTCTTTACCGAACTTTTTCCTTGATTTCAAAAAGATTGTCGTCATAATCGCTGATAAATGTCAGCTGGGAGTCTCCTTTGCGAATCTGGAGAATTTGGACGTCCAGGCGGCGGCATTTTTGAAGAAACGACGGCAGGTCGTCGACTTCCAGGCAAACATGCTGAATGGGCCTTTGGCTGCTTTTATATGCACCGAAAATGAATATTTCGAAATGGGCCTGATCGTTTAGGAAATTGATGACTTTTAAATCGGAATTCACATCGAAGAGGGCTTGAGATAATGCCGCCGGCAGCGTTTTAGGCTCCGCCTTTTTCAACCCCAGCAACTCCCCGAAGAATTTGTCCGCATTCTTTTCTGAGCCAGAAACCAATCCGACATGTTTTACATTCATTCAGCCCTCCGGCCCGAAACAAAAAGGGATTCCTAGATTTTTACTCCTCGTTGGGTCTGATAATGATTTTCATGGATTCTTTGCCCTCGATCACGAGCTGAAAACCTTTACCGATATCTTTTAAGGGAAGCCGGTGCGTAATCATGTCCTCCACTTCAATCGTTCCTATTTTTAAAAGCTCTAGGGCCTCCGCGATATCTGGAGGTCCGCAGTAATAGGACGTGAGAATTTTGATTTCTTTAGTCCAAAAATCATTGATGGGAACAGTCACTTGCTTCTCAGGTCCCGGAACGGCAAAAAATACGATGGAACCGCCCTTCTCCACACATTTCCATGCCTGATCTACCGCGGAAAGAGCCGAGGTGCAGATAACTACCACGTCCGCCTTCTTGCCGTGTTCAGCCGTCAAACGCTCCGGCACATTATCCGCCGCATCAAGGGAGATGTCCGCGCCGACCTTTTTGGCGAATTTTAATCTCGATCCGTTCACATCCGTAGCAATGATCTTGCAGTTTTTTGTTTTGGCTAGCTTGATATGAAGGAGTCCGGACGTCCCGCACCCCAAGACCAAGATCGTTTGGCCTTTCTTTATTCCCGCCAGATTCTGAGCTCTGACCACGCACGCCAGCGGCTCAATGAAGGTGCTTTGATCATAGGTGATATTGTCCGGCAGCCGATAGGTCCCTTTTATGACCAGGATCTCCGGGACAAGAATATATTCGGCAAAACCGCCCGGCAGCCGTTCTTTGACATTTGAACAGACCGGATAGTGCCCGCGCTGACAGAAATCGCATTTCATACAGGGCACTTTGGGGGCGATAAAAACCCTGTCTCCAGCCTTGTAATGGGTTACGGATTCTCCGACTTCAACGACCTCCGCGCCAATTTCGTGCCCCTGGACGAGCGGCGCCCTGGGAAGCCTGTACCACTCAACGACATCGCTTCCGCATATTCCACAGGAGTAAATTTTGACGAGCATTTCTTTTGGGCCGGGCTTCGGAGTGGGGACTTCTTCGATCCTGATATCTTTGTTGTTGCGCCAAATGGAAACTTTCATTTTTTCAGCGATGTGATGGGCCAAAGCGGCTTCTCCCGTTTATACGCCCTCCGGCTTATTTTTGATTTTTTAAAGTCTGATAAAGGTCATAAGCCTTCGCCGGCGATTCTTTTCGATGAACCAAGGCCCGCACGGCTTGGATCATGGCTATGGGGGCCTCTGATTGAAAGATATTCCGCCCCATATCGACGCCCGCGGCGCCTTCTTGAACCGCTCGGTAGGCCATAGTCAAGGCGTCCAGTTCCGGGATTTTTTTGCCTCCGGCCATGACAATGGGCACCGGGCAGGCAGCGCATACGGTCTCAAATCCTTCCTCAACATAATATGTCTTGATGTAATGGGCCCCCAGTTCGGCACATATCCTCGTGGCAAGCCTGAAGTAACGGGCATCGCGGACCATGTCCTTCCCAACGGCCGTCACGGCAAGCGTCGGAATGCCGTAACGGGTGCCGAGATCGACCATCCTGGTCATGTTGATGATCGACTCGCGTTCATGTTCGCCGCCGATAAAGACTTGCACGGCCATGGCACAAACATTCAGACGAATGGATTCCTCAATGTCGACGGCGATGTCCTCATTGGATAGATCCTTGAGTATGCTGGTCCCGCCGGAAACCCTGAGGACGATCGATTTTAACGTGGACGGCGGAACGAGACTCCGGAGAATTCCCCTCGTCAGCATAAGGCTGTCCGCATAAGGCACCAAAGGAAGAATGGTGAGATCGATTCGCTCCAACCCCGTGGTGGGTCCTTGGAAGTAACCATGATCGATCGCCAACATGACTGTCCGACCGGTCTCGGGAGCGAAGATCCGGGAAAGCCTGTTTTTCATCCCCCAATCCAGGGACTCGGATCCCTTCAGGAAAAATCTCTCCGTTTTTTGGGGGATGTCGGCAAAATATTTTTTCGCTTCCTTGATTTCGTCCGCGTCAGGCATTTTCTTCTCCTTGTCCAGGGTGATGATGCTATGGGCTTTAAGAGAATCATCATCGAATGTGTCTAGGACAAAAATATCACACTCTAAAAAATCGGTCAAGGATTGGGGCTCTTCCCAAAATTGCCGATAAAAATAAAAAGTAGTTAATTTTCTTGTCGTTGCGAGCAATCGAAGGGAGCGTGGCAACCGCCAAGATAAGAATTTTATTGTGGAGATCACCACGTCGCTTTGCTCCTCGTGATGACAAGAGTCGGATCGCCACGGCATCTTCGATGCCTCGCGACGACTGGCTCCTTCGGGAATTTCGAATCGTCAGCTTCCCGCCTGGGTCTCGTCCTCCCGGACCTTGGGGGCCATGGTGAATTTGGTGAATCCATAAAGCCCAAGGATGACGATCGCCGCGTAGTTGCCGATGGCCCAAGGGAGATAAGCGAAGACCTGGACACCCAGCGCTCCCGTGATGTAAACCCCGGCCATGCTCCAAGGGACGAGCGGGACGATGATGCCGCCGCATTCGTCGATGATCCGCGACAGGTTCTTGGCCGCCAGGCCTTTCTTTTTATAGGCCGGCGAGAGCAAGTCCCCCGGGAGGATCACGGAGAGGTAGGAG
>JAUYDS010000163.1 GCA_030691735.1 Candidatus Aminicenantota bacterium | reverse complement strand
CATGATCTCGACGCGCTTGGGCAACGACCTCCGCGACCAACTGGAGCGCGGGGCGAAGATCGAAGTGCGGGCCGTGGCTAAAGCCCAGATGGTTCCCTACAAGGAACAGATGGTCGAGGGCCTGATCAAGGGCAAGGACTTCACCAATGAGGAGCTCGTCTTCACCGCCCATCTTTATGAGGGCTTCGCCAAGCAGGGGGCCAACGACAATATCTCAGGATGCGTGGCGATCCTCGAGACCGCCCGGACGCTCCAGAAGCTCATGGACGACGGCAAGATTCCGCCCCTGAAGCGGTCGGTCCGCTTCCTCTTCATCCCCGAGATCTCGGGGACTCAGGCCTACCTCCGCAAATATCCGGAGGTCGCCGCTCGGTTCTTCGCCAACATCAACGAGGACATGGTCGGCGAGGGGCTGACCAAGAACCAGAGCATGATGGAGCTCATCCAGACGCCGGCGTCCCTTCCGAGCTATTTCAACGACGTCATGAGGGCTCTCTTCGAATGGGTCGGCACGACCCAGCGCAACAATGAGCGCAACGAAGCCTATCTGCCGATCTGGTCGCCGACCGGTTCGCGCGATCCCTTCTATTACGTCCTTGACCCCTATTCCGGGGGCAGCGACCACGTCGTCTTCGCCGACAGCGGCATCCGCGTCCCGGCGGTCATGCTCATTGTCTGGCCCGACCAGTGGTATCACTCGAGCGGCGACCTGCCGGACAAGTCCGACTCGACCCAGCTCAAGCGGGTCGTCTTCATCGGGGCGGCCGCGGCCGTGTTCCTGGCCGGCGGCGGTCCCGCGGAGGCCGAGCGCTTGATCACGGAAGTTCCGATGAGGTCCTCCGGCCGGCTGTCCCAGGAGCTCGTCCGGGCCGAAGGCATGGTCAATGGAGCGGAGGCGGTCAAGCTCCATGAGGTTTACAAAGAAGCGGACAATATCGTCGGCCAGGCTTTCGTCCGGGAGGAGGCGGCCCTGGCTTCGACGCGGTTCTTCATCAGGAACGACGCCGCGCTCGAAGGCCTGTTGAGGAGCAAGATCAAAACGGTCCAGGACACGCAGCCGCCTTATGCCCGGGAACTGGAACAGGTCTACCGGAGCCGCTGCCTGAAAGAGAGACTGACGCCGCAGAAGCTTTCCCTGACGGCCGACGAGGTTCGCCTGGGAAAGCTCGTCCCGGTCAAGACGGACAAGATGAAGGGCCTCTTCGACTCCGCGGGATTCGCGGCCGCGCGACGGGAGATGAAGGACGCGCCGGCTTATTCGCTCGGACGGGGCGAAGCCGAGGTGAGGAATTTCATCGATGGGAAACGCAGCGTCCTCGAGATCCGGAACGGCGTTTCGGCCGTCGCCGCCCCGGTCCAGCTCAAGGACGTCGAGAACTTCCTCAAAGTCCTGGAAAAGGCCGGATTCGTGACGCTCAAACAGCGGTAGAGGAACGGGGACATGGACTTGTTCCGTGTCCCCGTTTTCTTATCCCCCTTTTCTAAAGGGGGAGCAAGGGGGATTATTTAAATATCTTCTCCAGCGCCGCCACCATATCCATGTTCTTTTCGAACTCGACCATGGGGATCTTTTTCGCCTGAGAGATGATCGTGAACCGGTTGTCTGAATTGCCCTCTTTCTTGATGAAGAGAATGTCGGATTTGGGCGCCACCGTGTCGATGCTCTGCTCGTCCGTCGTATCGCCGGCCTCGGCTCCCTGAGCCCGCCGCTTCATGCCCTCGATATGCGCACCCAAGATCGTGATCTTGGCTTTCCTGGCCGCGTCGATCAATTCCGCGGTTCTCTTGAGCTCGTCGTCGATCGAAATCCCTGCGGCGCCCATGCCCTTGAGGCTGGCCCCCATGGTGACGATCAGCGTTTTATAGCCTTTGACCTTGAGGTCGTTGACCGTGGCCAGCGGGACGACGTCGTAGACGACGCCGACCCGTTTTAGGATCATGTTCAGGCTCGACGGCGCTTCGCTCTGGCCGCACGAGGTCACCAGGATCGGGGGGGATGCCTTGGGGCTTTGGACAGTCTGGGCGCCGCTCATGCCCGAGAAAGAGGCCGCCAGAAAGATGGCCATCGCCGCGAACGAAACCGACCGAATGATATTTTTCATGATGCCGCTCCTGTATCTCCGATGATGTTCCTCGGCAATTATCCTAATGAAAATGGCCGGGGAGGTCAAATTCCGAGCTTTTGGGCCTTGAATTTTCCGTCGACCTCGCTTACGATGAGGCGAAAACGCCCATGAGCACGTTCGGCCTGATCGGGACCATCACTTCGGACTATATCACGGACGATGCCGGTGTTCGATGCGAGGGGCTCGGCGGTATCCTCTACCAGGCGGCCGTTTTCTGCGGTTTGAAAGAGGACGTCCTGCTCGCCGCCAATTGCGGCGAGGACCTTCGGGCCGAGGTCGAACCGCTCACTCGCGATTGGAAAACGCTCCGCAGGGACGGCTTGAATTTCGTGCCTGGGGCCGGAAATCGGGTCTTTCTTCATTATTCCGAGCGGCTGAAGGAGCGCGAGGAGATCCTCGAGTCCGTCGTCCCGCCTCTCGAACCGGCGAAAATCCTGGGCGCCTTTCCGGGTTTCGACATGCTCCTGATGGTCTTCAACTCGGGGTTCGATATCGCCCTTTCGGATTGGCGGAGCATCGTGGATCGAGCGACATGCCCCATTTGGCTCGATGTTCATTCCCTGGTTCTTGCTAAAAAGCTCCATGTCCACAGAGAATATATCTCCCTTCCCGGCTGGCGGGACTATGTCGGAGGCGTCGGCTATCTCCAGGCCAATCGCCAGGAGGTGGCCTCCCTCCTCGGGCATCCCGAGCGTTGGCCGGAGGCCGGAGAGATATCCACATTCATCCATGGCGCGTTCAGGGTCGGCGTCCGGGCCGTTTTCGTGACCATGGGCAGAGAGGGGGTCCTGGCCGCGACGCCGCACGAGACGCGGACCGTGCGGGCGCCCGAGGCGAACCGGGTCGTCGACACGACGGGCTGCGGCGACGTCTTCTGCGCGAAGACGATGCAACTGCTCGCTCTCGGCGTCCCGGTCTTCGAGGCGGCCGAGGAAGGCGTTGAGCTGGCGTCCCGGGCCGTCAGCCTGACGGGGGTCCGGGAAACCTATGAATTGGCTCTGAATTCGGAGGGCCGCTGAGTCATTTCCATCCCGTCCGATCAGGCCCAAAATAGCGCTTTTTCCGGGGCCGCCGATGTGATATAATCTCAAGAAATGGAACGAAAGGATCTTTTGGGGATCACATATTTTTCCGATTATCTCAAACCCGCTCAGATCGTTCATGACCTCAAGGCCAAGGACAAGGTCCACGCCATCGAGGAGCTGCTCGATGTCCTGGCCAAAGAGAAACGCATTTCGAACAAGAAAGTAATCCTGACGCGGATCATCGACCGGGAGAACCTCCTCTCCACGGCGCTCGGGGAAGGCGTGGCCGTGCCCCACGCCCGCGTCGATACCGGCGGGGAGATGGCCATCGCCGTCGGCCGGTCCGAGAAAGGACTCGACTTCGACGCCCCGGACAAGAAAAAAATCCAGCTGATCATCCTGATCGTCTGGAACCCGTCGCTGCCCGGGCTCTTTAACCACCTTTTCGCCGGGCTGGCCTATTTTCTGCGGCGGGAGGATTTCCGGAAGAGGGCCTTTGAGGCCAAAGACAAAGCGGAACTGCTCGATATCCTGTCCGAGATCGAGCTGCGACTTCCCCACGAGGACAAGATCGTCAGCCGGGCCGGCCTGTTGAAGAAGCTCCAGGAAATCGAATTGAAGAAACAGAAGGCGCCCAAGGCCCAGGTCAAGACGCTCCAAGCCCAGGCCAGCCTCATCCGCGAAGAGCTCGACCAGGCCCTGCTGGCGCGCTTCGACAGGCTGATGGAGCGCTACGGGTTTGCCGTGGCCGACGTCGAGGAGGGCGTTTGCCAGGGTTGCAACATCAACCTTTCGACCCAGATGAGCTCTGCGATCGAAGGGTCGAACGATATCTATGTCTGCGAGAACTGCGGCAAATACATCGTCGCGGCGAAGAAAAAGAAGAAATAGCCGTTTCAGCGTCTTCTTAATAATTTCGGCGACAGACAACTCAATCCCTTAATTATTAATTATGAACATCAAATTAAGGGATTAAGTCGTCTATCACCGAAATAGCCAAATCAGGATATCGAAATCGGGAGGACAAAATTGAGAGCGAGATTATCAAGCGCCGAGCTTAATAAAAAGGAATTTAGGATTTTTCCCGGGGCATTCCTTCTTTTGGCCCTGACCTTAGGGTTCGTGGGCTGCGAGCGGCGTAATCCCGTATCGAGCCCTGACCAATGCGTGTGGGTGTTTGAATCCTATGAACCGTCGCAGTGGGAAAATGAGTGGCGTCGCGGAATAGAGTCGGGTGAACGTCGAGATCGCGAGTGTGAGGTACTGGCGCAACCAGACGAGGTGAAACGTTCCGTACAGCTCATCACCGCCATCACTGGTCTTGTCCTGCATGGCAAGCCTGTGCCGCCTGAATCGATTAGCCTTTTCTCCCGCATGATATATTCGCGTCGCTGCGGCCCGAACCTTAAGGATACCGGTCAGCGGCGTGTGCAGCTGATCGAGCCGCTCATCGGCATACTGCGTGATCCGCTCACCATATGTCCACGGCCACGGAGGGTGAGAGACGAGATCTACCAATCGTTTGATTTGGGGGAGAGCAGTCTTCAATCCAAGCGTCATTTCCTCATAGGTCCGGCCGCTCCATGGACCGATACACCGGATGATCCGAGCTCTTGGCGCGTCGGCGGCTTCAATCCGTGGGCCAGCGATGCGACGAACCGCGGAGAGCCTCGCCTAGGGCAGAATGTCCTCATGGATATTGGCGCCTCCTTATATAACGGGTGGATGGGCGATCCCAGCGCCGTCGGTGCGCTCTGGTTCGTCGATCGTTTTAAACGGCATCACCTATCTTTCGATTGGATCGTCTCGTTTGAAATTGCAAAACACGACCCCGACGATATCTATAAGAGTGTCCCGGACGACATCTTGCCCCACTACATCTACTTCAACCAAGGCGTGGATAAGTCTCCCAACGGCAGATGGAACCCCTGGCGCATTCTGCAAGGCATGGGCATGACGCCAAACGATTACGTCGTGGTAAAACTGGACATCGACGTGCCTGAAATCGAAAATACGCTCATGGACCAACTGGTGAATGAACCGAGGGTCCGTCTGCTCGTCGATGAGATGTTCTTCGAGCAACACGTCAATGTCAAGGCAATGTGGAAGTGGTGGGGGACCGATAGCCCCCTTACCATGCTGGATACATACCGTCTCTTCGCAAATTTACGTTCCAATGGGGTGCGCATGCATAGCTGGCCATAAATAGGTGCCACGCACTTCGAACCTCATCCCTGAAAAATGGTCCAGACATAATGAGCTACTTGATCGTTTCCTTGGCGAGCGTCGCGGGTTTCATCAGCTTGTAAACGGGGAACCCCGCCGGCCCGCCGCCGAATCCGCCCGAAGCCAGGTCCTTGTCGAAATAGTTCCAGACGATAAGCCCGTCGTCGCTTTCCGGTTCGAGAAGATAGGCCGCCAGGTTGGCCAGCGGCTGGGCCGTCGTGACGAAAATCGTCCCCGCCAGAAATTCGACCTGGGCCCGGCCGTAATCCCCCTTGACGGCGTTCGTCCGATGGCCTTGGTAGAGCCGCTCGGGCCTGCGTCATAAAAGTGGGGTAAATCACGCGACCCGGGACTCCCAGTAGTCTTCAAGCCGGTTGGATTTCATCATGCAGC
>JAUYDS010000020.1 GCA_030691735.1 Candidatus Aminicenantota bacterium | reverse complement strand
TTTCAGCATCCCCGGCGCGCGCATGGCGGCCCCGCGGGCCCGCTGGCTGGGAGGGCTCAACACGCCTAAGACCGAATGGGTCGGATTGTACGCTCTGCCGCTTCCGGATCAGGTCACGACCCTGCCGCCCGGTTCGTCAGGTGCGAAGATCGATGTTTGGTCCTACGGCGAGGTCGCCGAGATCCTTCATGTCGGCGGCTATGACAAGGAAACGCCGACGATCGAGAAGCTGATGAAGTTCATCGCGGAGAAGGGCTACGTCGTCGCCGGCCCCCACGAAGAGGAATATCTGAAAGGGCCGGAATCCGGGCCGAAGACGGAAGACTATCAGACCATCATCCGCTACCAGATCAAGAAGAAATAGAGCTGATCCCTCGATCGCCGGTCCCGATCTCGCCGGCGCCGTCCATTTCTACTTTTTTGGAAGTACGTCCGAAAACTTTTTATCCCAGTCCGTTCTCAGCTTAGCTCTGGTTTCCAGGTTGTCGAGATACATCTGGAGATCGATGATCTCATAGGCGATCGCATCCGATACCTGGCCAATGGCCGCCGCTCCGGAGCCTTTCCAATCGTCGCCCAGGACCTCCGCAACGAAGCGGGCCATCTCACGGTCGATGATGGGGACGAGGATCCCGCCGGGATCGGGAGCCATGACGAGCTTGATGATGGCCAGCAATCGAGCGTATCGGTTGAAAAAGACTCGATCGATTTGTTGCTGTTCCTTGGCCTTCTTCGCCTCGGCCATGAATTGCTGGATGCTCTTTTCGAGCTTTTCCTTCCCGCCCACCCCGGTCATGGCCATCTCGTAGAACATCTGCGTGACGGAATCTAAAAGCCGGTAGGCCGCTTTCTTATCGATCGGCGTTCGGACGGGATCTTCGGCCAAGGCCGGGAAAGTCAGGGCGGTCAATAAGATCAAACCAAGAATCTTTTTTCTCATCGGCGTCCTCCTTGAGTCTTTATGAGATGAGCGCGAAGACACGCTCGATGGATTTATCGATGATCAAAATTTTATAGGTTTCTTCGATCGTCATCGGACGCGTTTTGCGTCCAATCCCTGGAGACGTCAGCCCCTCGCCCGGCAGCGGAGGACTATCAGAGTCGCGCCTTCCGCTCATGAGCGCCTCTCGGATGCGGCTGCCTATGGGATCGGGGATTGTTGACTCCGCCTCCCGGCTTCCTTCGAGGTTTCGATTCTCGAGGGCTAGAATCCCCGGCGTTTGCTGAAGAACGGACTCGATGGCTTGAGCCATGGCCGCCCTCGGCGTCTTCGGGAATAAGATGAGGATCGCCATCGCCCCGGCAAGCAAAACCAGCGCGGCCGCGATCCAGAAGGGACGAAAAATGACGGTTTCGAATTTGCGCCCGCTTTTTTGAGCCGTCATCCCACGGAGGCTGCTTCGAACATGGGCTTCGAAATCACCCGACCGAAATTTACTTAGCGAGTCGTTGACTTCGGCATCGATCAGACGTTCGATTGAATCATGATTCATTTCCTGGATATGGTCGTTCATCGAGGTCCCTCCCGGATCGTTTCGGCGACTTTAGCTCGAGCCCGGTTCAGCCTGGACATGACCGTTCCTCTGGCGATGCCAAGCGTCGCGGCGATCTCATCATAGGTCAGGTGGCCGTAGAGGCGGAGGATAAAGACGGAGCGCAGTTTCTTCGGCAATCGGCGGACAGCCGCTTTAAGTCCGGCCAGCCAGTCGTCGGCCGGGCTGGCAGCCTCCGAATCGTCACATTGTGTCGCGGATTCGGCCCAACGGCGGAGCCGAACCGCCCGGATCCGAGTCTTTTTACTCCGGTCCAAACAGGCGTTTTTGGCGATACGGAACAGCCATTCCTTCGATAGCGCCGGATCCTTCAAGGCGCCGATATTTCGATAAGCCTTGAGATAGACCTCTTGGGCGAGGTCCTCGGCTTCGACATAATTCCGCGAAAAGCCAAGGCAAATCCGAAAGACGCTTTCCCGGTGGGCCAGAAGGCTTTCGAAGGAGGTTTTGGCTCGGTCATTTTCCCTGAGTCCGGCGTTTTCCCGTTCCTGATCGACTCCCGGCGACATCGTTATCGACTGCTCCCTCAGCACGTCCTCGATCATCATGGATGATTCGCTCTCTTATGTAAAGACGATCGAGGATGGGAAATATTCCGTAAAAAAATGATTCTTCAGGGAGGGACTAATTCTGAGTTTGATCCGCCGGCTGAAGTGCCCCGGCCGGCCTTTAAAATATCGCGGCGGTAGCGCCGCGGTCCGCGGCCGTCGATGTCAGGTTGAGGATGATAAGATCGTCGTAGGTCTGAACATTCACCCTGCGGCCCCGCTCGTCCGCGGCTTCGAAATAGTCCTCCCTAGGCCGCTTGACGTCCCTGTAAGCCGGGCTCTTGACGAAGGCCTCGACCACGCCCTGGAATCTCCTCCGGGCTTCGGCCGGCGTATCGTAGCGGAGAAAGAAGATCTTGGATTTGTCTTGTTCGGCCGCCAAGCCTTCCTTGAAGCGGAAGACGTCCTGGGGAAAAAACGTATGGATGTTGTTGAGCGCCAGAAGGCCGCGGACATAGACGAGCCGAGAGGCCGCCCACTCCTTGGGAAGGCGGTCCACCAAGGTGGGCCGGCTTCCTTTGAGCGGCATTTTTCCGTTCACCGCGCGCGCGATCTGTAAAAGGCCCTGGACGCACTCCCTCCCGGAGTCGAATCCGGTCAGCGTCACGAGGCAGGGGCCTTTCCAAAAGTTGAGATAGTAGTCCTCGAGCCGGGCCTCCTGTCCGATCCCGTAAGGCCGGCCCTTGGCGGTCGATTTGAAGGTGAACATGCCGTAGGCGCTCTCGGGACCGTCCATCTCGAAGATCTCAAGGGTGATGGCCCGGCCTTTTTTGTCCTGATAGTCCTGGACGACGACTTGCTTGAATCCGTATTCGCGATAGATTTCGGCCCCTCCGTCGATATAAAGAAAGAGGTCATCTCCTTTGAAGTGTTGAAGCGGCGCCTTCGGCTCCCAGATTTGAAGGTCCTGGGCGGCGGGCAAAAAGGCGCTGAGGTCAAGGGACGAGCCTTCGCGGCGGAAGTGGACCCCCGGGCAAAGCCCGGGGCACTCACCCGCGATGTAAATACGCGGCTGAGTACGGCGGAAACGGATCCCCAGACAAAGCCTGGGGCCCCTGCCGCCGCCCCGGCC
>JAUYDS010000186.1 GCA_030691735.1 Candidatus Aminicenantota bacterium | reverse complement strand
AAGTGCTCGAGCAGGATCGAGGCGAAGATCTCTTCCTTACTGCTGAAATGGTTGTAAATCGTGCCCTTGCTGAACTCGATGGCTGAGGCGATATCGTCGAGCGTTACGCCCGAGAACCCGTTCCGGAGGAAGAGATTGGTGGCCGTGGTTAGGATGAGCTTCCGCCGCCCTTCGATCTCCCGTTCCTTACGCTCCTTGATGCCCATTATTGACTCTTAGTAATATTTTGACCGCCGGTCAATAAAATTATAGGTCGGTCGAGGGGTGTTGTCAAGACTCCCCAAAGCTTTCGAGGGGATTCGCGCTCTTGCATTCACCTCTCCAAAGCGCCAGAATAGGATCTCGTGGATCGATATCAATCTCTTCCCGGAGGGATCTGACCATGCGCAGGCTCATGAGATTTCGCTTGCTCGCTCTTGCCGCGATCTTCGTCGCGGCCTCCTGGCCTTTAGCCTCGGCCCAATCGGCCAAGCGCCCGATCTCGCTCGAGGACCTGACCAGGATCCGGTCGGTCGGCGATCCCCGGCGCTCACCCGACGGCCGCTGGGTGGCTTACACCGTCGGCACGGTCGACGCGGAGAAGGACAAACGCAATACCGATCTCTGGATGGTCTCCTGGGACGGAACACAGCCGATCCAACTGACGTTCAGCCCTGATGGCGAAAGCGCGCCCCGCTGGAGCCCGGACGGTCGCTATCTCGCTTTTCTGGCCAGCCGCGGCACGGACGAAGAAAAGAAACGGGGCACGCAGGTCTGGCTGCTCGACCGGGCCGGCGGAGAAGCCCAGAAGCTGACCGACATCAAGGGCGGCGTCGGCGAATACGCCTGGTCCCCCGACGGCAAGAGGCTGGCCATCGTCGTCAGTGACGAAGACCCCGCCGCCGAACCGGAGAAGATGGAGGGTTGGAAACGCAAGGCCGCCCCGCCCATCATCATTGATCTGTATCATTTTAAACAGGATCGCGAAGGCTATCTGAAACGGCTCTATTCCCACCTGCTCCTCTTCGATGTCGCGAGCCGCAAGTCCGAAGCGCTGACCGTCGGACCGTATAACGACGGGTCGCCGGCCTGGTCGCCGGACGGCACGCGCATCGCCTTCATCAGCAAGCGGGGCCCCGATCCGGACCGAACCAGAAATACCGATATCTTCGTGATCGAGGCCAAGGCCGGCGCCGAGCCCCGTCCACTGACGACGTTCGAGGGTCCCGACAGCGGGCCTCCCGCCTGGAGCCCGGACGGCCGGTGGATCGCCTATCTTCAAGGGGACGAGCCCCGCTTCACGGCGTACGACCTGCACAAGTTGGCCATCGTTCCCGCCACCGGCGGCGCGCCGAAGATCCTGACCGTGGGTCTCGACCGCGGCGTGTCGGGTCCCATCATCTGGAGCGCCGACGGCAAAAACCTGGCGTTTCTGGTCGCCGACGACCGCGTGGTCTATATCGGCCGGACGACGGCGGAGGGCGGTCCGGTCGAGCGTCTGACGACGGGCCGCCGCACGATCTCGAGCCTCTCGCCCGGGCCCGACGGCGCGCTGGCCCTGCTCACCGGGACCGCCACCGAACCCGCGGAAGTTTACGCCTTCGAGAACGGCCGGTTTCGTCCGCTGTCTCATCAGAACGAGGCTTGGCTCGGAGAGCTGCAGCTGGCCAAGACCGAAGACTTCTCCTCGAAGAGCAAGGACGGGACCGTGGTCAACGGACTCCTGGTGAAGCCCGCTTCGTTCACCCCGGGCAAGCGTTACCCGACGCTCCTTAATATCCACGGCGGGCCCAATGGGCAGGACCAGCACAGCTTCAGCTTCGACCGCGAATTTCTGGCGGCCAACGGTTATGTCGTCCTGGCCGTGAACTACCGCGGCAGCTCGGGCAGGGGCAGCGCCTACCAGAGGGCGATCTACGCCGATTGGGGGAACAAGGAGGTCATGGACCTTCTCGGAGCCGTCGACGAGGCGATCGCGGTCGGCGTCGCCGATCCCGATCGGCTCGGCATCGGCGGTTGGAGCTACGGCGGCATCCTCACCGACTACACCATCGCCACCGATCAACGCTTCAAGGCCGCGATCAGCGGGGCGGGGAGCGCCCTCCAGCTGTCCATGTATGGGAACGACCAATACGTCATCCAATACGAGCTGGAGATCGGCCCGCCGTGGAAGGCCCGGGACAAGTGGCTCAAGATCTCGTACCCCTTCCTCCAAGCCGACCGGATCAAAACGCCGACGCTGTTCATGGGCGGGGAGAAGGACTTCAACGTGCCCATCATCGGCGGGGAGCAGATGTACCAGGCGCTCAAAAGCCTGGGTGTCGAAACGCAGCTCGTGATCTATCCGGGGCAGTTCCATGGGCTCAGCCTGCCGAGCTACCAGCGCGACCGGCTCGAACGCTACCTGGCCTGGTTCGATAAGCATTTGAAAGCGGGGAAATGAACAAGCCGGCCGATCCGGCGCCCGGGAACGGAACGGAAGCGGCCGCGCGGGGATCCGCTCGATTTCTTACTTGACCAGCCGGACGTTGACCAGGGTCTTCGGCGCTGAAAAAGAGGTGCCCAGGTCGATGATCCCCTGCTGAAGGAAGTCGACCGAAGAGTCCTCGTAGATCAGGCCTTCGCCGTTGAAGTTCTTGTCCAGGTCCAGGATCACGACGAGGAACCGCCAGGGGATGTTCTTCATCCGGGTCGATCCCGGCTCGACGCTCCGGCTCTCGGTCAGGAGGATAATCTTGATGCCCTTGTCGGTCGACTGCTCCTGAGCGATGTTGAGCTTGATGTTCATGCCCAGGCCGCCGATGAACTGGATGGAGCCCTTGTTCATGCCCCGCAGAATGCGATAAAAGCCGCTCTCGTCGCCCTTATTAAGGGCATCGCTGAGCTTTTGGATCTCATCGGAGGGACTGTACTCTTCGATATCGATCTTGATGTTGGCGGGCGGCGCGCCGGCGATGCTCGAGTACATCCGGGCCCGAAAGGAGACCTTGGCCCATAGGGAAAGGCCGACCAAAATCCCGGCCACCATGCAAACGGCGACGATAGGTCTTTGGATGGTTCGTTTTTTCATTGACCCCTTCTTAGCTCGATTTGACACGTTCGGGAACCTTTTAAAAATGATACCGGATTTTTTGGATAAAAGAAAGCGCCTCTAATCCCCCCTCCCCCCTTTAGAAAAGGGGGGGTATGTAAATCCCCCCTTTCGTAAAGGGGGGAAAGCGAGCCCCCCTCACTAAAGGGGAGAGGGGGGGATTATAATTGCCGCGCTCCTTCGGTCGCTCGCCATGACCGAGTCACGCTGTTCATTGTGTTTGCGTCAGACTTGTCTGGCCCTGTTCGGTGTACTATATTACCTGGTAATCCATGGAAGGAGATACACATATGGACCGTCGCCTACGAAGGATCAGTCTGTTCGTTTTAAGCGCTTTTCTGGCCGGCGGCCTGTCCTGCGCTCAGAAACCGAAATCGGATTACGCCGTGACCGCCGTGCCGCTGACGGCGGTCAAATTTACCGATGGCTTCTGGGCCAAGAGGCAGCAGGCCGACATCGCCGTCACCATCCGCCACGAGATGATGGAGGCGGAGAATACGAACCGCATCAAGAACTTCGAGATAGCCGCGGCCGCGCTCAAAGGCGCGACGGGAGGCCAGTTCGCCACGGCCTATGCGTTCGACGACTCCGACGTCTATAAAATCATCGAGGCCGCCTCCTACGTCCTGATGCTGCATCCCGATCCCGAGCTCGACAAGGCCCTGGACGGCTGGATCGCCAAGATCGCCGCCGCCCAGGAGCCCGACGGCTACATTTACACGGCCC
Organism: Candidatus Aminicenantota bacterium; assembly: GCA_030691735.1. GTDB lineage: Bacteria > Acidobacteriota > Aminicenantia > Aminicenantales > UBA4085 > JAPKZI01. The sequence continues at coordinate 2,214 of JAUYDS010000186.1, read as the reverse complement.
GGACCAGCGATCCCAAGAACCCGCCCCGGATGTCGGGCAAAGAGCGCTGGACGAACGAGAGAGACAGCCATGAGCTCTACAACGCGGGCCATATGTACGAAGCGGCCGTCGCCCATTACCAGGCGACGGGGAAGAAGAACTTTCTGAACGTCGCCCTCAAGAACGCGGACTTCATCGACAAGACCTTCGGCCCGGGCAAGGACCAGCTCAAATTCGTCCCCGGCCACGAAGTGACCGAGATGGGACTGGTCAAGCTCTACCGGGCCACGGGCAAGATCAAATATCTCAACCTGGCCAAGTTCTTCATCGATGAGCGGGGCAACGCCGCCGGCCACGAGCTCTACGGCACGTACAACCAGGACCACAAGCCGGTCGTCGAGCAGACCGAGGCCGTGGGCCATGCCGTGCGGGCGGCCTATCTCTATGCCGGCGTCACCGATGTCGCCGCCCTGACCGGCGACCGCCGCACCATGGAGGCCATGGACAAGATCTGGACCGACATCGTCTCGAAGAAGCTTTATCTCACCGGCGGCATCGGCGCCGCGGGCGGCATCGAAGGCTTCGGGCCGGCCTACGATCTCCCCAACCCGACCGGCTACGCCGAGACCTGCGCCACCATCGCTTACGCGCTCTGGAACTACCGGATGTTCCTGTATTACGGCGACGGAAAATACATGGACCTCTTCGAGCGCGCCGCTTACAACGCCTTCCTCTCGGGATACGGCATGAGCGGCGATCTCTTCTTCTACCCCAATCCGCTCGCCTCCCACGGCCAGCACATGCGCACTCCCTGGTTCACCTGCGCCTGCTGTCCGCCCAACGTGGCCCGCTTCATCGCCGAGCTCGGCGGGTTCGCTTACGGTATCGAGGGCGACAAGGTCTTCGTCAACATCTATACCCAGGGGACGGCCGAGTTGGAGACCAAGGCCGGAAAGGTCAGCCTCGAGCAAGCGACGGATTACCCCTGGACAGGAGACATTAAGATCACGGTGACGCCGGAGAAGGCCGCCGCCCTGACCCTAATGGCGCGCATCCCCGGGTGGGCTCAAGGCCGGCCGCTGCCGAGCGACCTCTACCGCTATGCCGAGGACGTCAATGAGGCGCCCGCCGTCAAGGTCAACGGCGCGGCGGTCGCGCTGAATCTGGAAAAGGGATACGCCTCCATCGCCCGCACCTGGCTGAAGGGCGACGTCGTCGAAATCCACCTGCCGATGCCCGTGCGGCGCGTGTTCGCCAACGAGAACCTGAAGGCCGACATCGGCCGCGTGGCCGTCGAGCGCGGGCCGCTCGTGTTCTGCGCCGAGGGCGTGGACAGCGACGGAACTGTCAGCAACTTCGTCCTCGACGACGGCGCCGCGCTGACGGCCGAAGCGAGGTCCGACCTGTTGAACGGTGTCACGGTGGTCACAGGCAAGGCGACGGCCTATCGCTACAAAGGCGGCCGGCTCGTCAGCGAAAAGAAGACACTCACCCTCATCCCGTATTACGCCTGGGCTCACCGCGGCCGCGGCGAAATGGAGGTCTGGCTGGCCCGGGTCAAGGACACGGCCCGTCCCGTCCCGGAGCCGACAACGGCATCCACGGCGAAGGTCAGCTCATCGGAGGGCGGCAAAGGCGTCGAGGCCGTCCATGACCTCTACGAGCCCGAAAACTCCAATGACCACGCGCACGGCTATCTCCACTGGTGGCCGAAGAAGGGCACATCCGAATGGATTCAGTACGATTTTGGGAAGCCGGTGACCTTGTCCGAGACGTCCGTCTACTGGTTCGATGACACGGGCGAAGGCGAGTGCCGCGTGCCGGCTTCCTGGAAGGCGTTTTATAAGGCCGGCGACAAGTGGGTCCCGGTGAAGAATGTCGGTCCTTACGGCGTGGAGAAGGACAAATACAACACCGTTCGGTTCGCTCCGGTCAACACGGCGGGGCTCAGGCTCGAGATCCGGCTTCCGGAAAAGTTCTCGGCCGGCATCCAGGAATGGAAGGTGAAGTAAAAAAATTGGGTACACATACCGAATTCCGGAGAATTCGGTATGTGTACCCGTCTTCGGAGAAGTGAAATGATAAATATAAAATGGATCACAACGGGAATCATGCTGTTCGTTTCCATCCTGGCGGCTGTGGCCGCTTTTTCCTCGGCCGGATCGCAATCACAACAACCAGCCACCGCTCCGAACGTTGTTTTCAATCCTTCCTTCGAGGACATGGACGGCGACG
>JAUYDS010000181.1 GCA_030691735.1 Candidatus Aminicenantota bacterium | reverse complement strand
CTCGCATGTATGAAAGCGCTGCAGATGTCAAAGTCTTATAAAGGTGATTCTATCATAATGTCGTCTTCCTCCTCGAAGGACTCTGGTTCGCCTTTAGGGGGCTCGATCCGTTTCATCGGATGCATGTATTCGCCGTTGGTTCGGCATGAGCATCTTCCCCAGCGAGTCGCGCAATCAATGAACGAGTCTCGAAGACTCATGCGAGCGCCGCGCTTACTCCTGGGACGACGAAATCGATCTCTGCGGTTCCTTGTAAGCCTCATTCTTTTTCAAGACCCAAAAAACGGCTCCGGCCAAATGCCGGGCGACGGCCACGACGGCTTTGGCATGCCCTTTTCGCTCCCTCAGCCTCAAGTAAAGCTGGCCCAGATGAGTGCCCGACCATGCGCGTTGGTTCATCATGATGATGTTGGCCGCCTCGATCAGGGCCCACTTCAAGTACCGGTTCACGTCCGACCGGACCTTCCCAAAGGAGGTCTTCCCTCCGCTCGACCGGACCCGAGGAACCGTCCCCGCATAGCTGGCCAGATGGTCGGGGCTCGGGAATCTGGCGATGTCCCCGATCTCCAGGGCGATGACCACGGCCAGGATCGGCCCTACCCCGGGAATCGTCATCAGCAGCCTCATCGCCGGCGTGGTCTTGACCACCTCCCGGATCTCCTTTTCGGCTTGATCGAGATGGGCCTTGACCTCGTCCAGAAGCTCCAGCTGCGTCTCGACCGACTGGCGGGTGTAGGGCGGCAGTTCCGCCAGTCGGTTCTTCAGCAGCTCCCGACCCTTCACCCCAAACACATCGCTGACCTCATCAATCTCGATCATGTACTTGGCCAAGGTCGCATGAATCCGGTTCTTGAGCATCGTCCGGACCGAGACCAGGCTCATCCTCATCCGCGGCAGCTCCCGCTCGTCGCGAAGATCTCTGGGCGGAATCCAGACCGACGGCAGCGTCCCGTTCCGAAGCAGTGTCGCCAACCCCGTCGCATCGAGCTTGTCGGTCTTGTTGATCTGGCCCATCATCAGCTTCGCTTTCCCCGCATTGGCCAACCGCGGCTCATGCCCCGCCCTTTCCATCTCTTCGATCATCCAGTACCAGTTCCCCACGCTCTCGATGGCGATCGGCGAGCCCGGCGGCAGACCGCGCAAAAACTCCCGGAACATCGCCCGCGTGTGTTCGACGCGGACCGGACGTCCCGTCTGACCCCGTTCGTTCATCGAAGCGAACATCGAATACCGCTTGTGCGCATCGCACCCAAAATATATGTTCATCCTGCAGTACCTCCTTCTTCCTTTTATAATCCTTTTCTTCTAAGGACTGCAGCGCTTTCATATAATCAATGACATTTTATTATATGGTGACATGGACCGAATTCTCCGGAATTCGGTACGTTTCACCGCTTATGCTGTCCGTGTCACCGCGTTAGCTCGATGAGGAAAATAACATGGTAAAAACGATAACCCTATTCACCGGCCAATGGGCGGACCTGCCCTTCGAAGAGATCTGCAAAAAAGCGAGCGCGTGGGACTACGACGGCCTCGAGATCGCCTGCTGGGGCGATCACATGGACGTCCGGGCGGCCGCGACGAACCCCGCCTACGTCAAGAAAAAGAAGATCATCTTGAAAAAGCACGGTCTCCAGTGCTGGGCGCTCAGCGCGCACCTCGCCGGCCAATGCGTCGGCGACGCCTACGACGAGCGGCTCGACGGCTTCGCCCCGGCCGCGGTCAAAGGCAAACCGGACGAGCTCCGCAAATGGGCCGTCGAGGAAATGAAGATGACCGCGCGCGCGGCCAAGGCCATGGGCTGCGCCGTCGTCAACGGATTCATGGGCTCCCCCATCTGGCGATATATCTATTCTTTCCCTCCGACTTCCGAAGAGATGATCGAGGCGGGTTTCGAGAGGATCAAGAGGCTCTGGTCGCCGATCCTCGATGAATTTGATCGGTATGGCGTGAAGTTCGCCCTCGAGGTCCATCCGACCGAGATCGCCTTCGACCTTTATACGGCCCAGCGCCTCCTCGAAAAGTTCAAGCGGCGGGCGGCGCTCGGTTTCAACTTCGACCCGAGCCATCTCCTCTGGCAGGGGCTCGAGCCGCATCTGTTCATCCGGGAGTTCGCCGACCGCATTTACCACGTCCACATGAAGGACGTGGCTGTGACCCTCGACGGCAGGGCCGGCATTCTCGGCTCTCACCTGCCCTTCGGCGACCTGCGGCGCGGTTGGAACTTCCGCTCGCCCGGACACGGCGACGTGAACTTCGAGGAGATCATCCGTGAGCTCAACGCTATCGGCTACAAGGGCCCGCTGTCCGTCGAATGGGAGGACAACGGGATGGACCGCGAGTTCGGCGCCCGCGAGGCCCTCGAGTTCGTCCGCTCGATCAATTTTTCGCCGTCCACCGTCGCCTTCGACAAGGATATGAAGAAATAATTAAATGGGGACATGTACCGGAGGGACACAGACGATCAGGCAGACCCCTAATCCTTGTGTCCCTCAGGTACGTGTCCCCGTTTTTAAAAAGAGCAGGTAAAAATGGCAGAAAAAAAAGAATCCTCGGAAAATTCAAAACTGACCCGCCGACGCTTTCTTAAGTCCTCAGCGACGGCCGGGCTGGGCATGGCCCTGGCGGGCGGGGCGTTGGCCCAGACCGCGCAGACGCCGCCTCCGGCCGGCGCGCAGACCGAGTTCAAGCCGCCTGTCTATGTCCCGAAGAAGGACGATCTTCGCCTGGCTCTTATCGGCGCGGGCGAACAGGGCCGCGTCCTGATCGAGTCCTGCCTGCGCATCCCCGGCATCCGGATGGTCGCGGTTTGCGACATCTGGTCCTATAGCCGGCAATACGCCAGCGGCTATCTCCGCAAATACGGCCACGCCACGACCGTCTATGAAGACTATCAGGACATGCTGGCCAAGGAAAAAGGGCTGAACGCGGTCCTTGTCGCCACGCCCGACTGGATGCACGCCGAGCAGGCCAACGCCTGCTTGGAAGCCGGCCTGCCGGTCTATTGCGAAAAGGAGATGTCCAACTCGCTCGATAAAGCGCGGACCATGGTCGAGACGGCCCGGCGCACGGGCAAGCTCCTCCAGATCGGCCACCAGCGCCGCAGCAACCCGCGCTACATCCATGCCATCGATCGGCTCATGCGCGAGAAGAAGGTCCTCGGCCGGGTGAACCTGGCCTACGCCCAGTGGAACCGGTCCAAGGCCGACATGCTCGGCTGGCCGAAGAATTATCCCATCGCCCAGGACAAGCTCCAGAAATACGGCTACGATTCGATGGCCGAGTTCCGCAACTGGCGCTGGTTCAAAAAATTCGGCGGCGGCCCGATCGTCGACCTGGGATCGCACCAGATCGATCTTTTCAGTTGGGTCTTCGGGGCGAACCCGAGCACGGTCGTGGCCAGCGGCGGGATCGATTACTACAAGAACCGGGAATGGTACGACAACGTCATGGCCATCTATGAGTTCGAAACCAAGGAAGGTACGGCGCGCGCTTTCTATCAGGTCCAGACGACAACCAAGCAGGGAGGGTTCTACGAAGTCTTCATGGGCGACGACGGCGCGCTCCAGATCTCCGAGGTCCCCCAGCGGGGTAACTGGGCCATGCGCGAGGCCCACGCGCCGGAGTGGGATTCGCTCGTCAAGGAGGGCCTCCTGCTTTCCGAGGCGCCCCCCATCCAGAAGATCGACACGCGGAACGTTTTCATGGACGTCCGGGTGACGGCCGAGGCCGGCCGCTGGCCGATCCCGGTCGACCTGGCCAAGCCGGCCCACCAGCCCCATCTGGAGAATTTCTTCAGCGCCGTCCGGGTCGGCACGCCCCTCAGCTGCCCGGCCGAACTGGCATATGAAAGCGCGGTTGCCGTCCTCAAGGTGAACGAGGCGGTCCGCTCGCGCGGCCTCATCCGTTTCCGGCCGGAGATGTTCAGGGCATGAACGACATGAGACCCCGCGCGAACGGTGAGATTGCCACGTCATCACGCTCTCGCGTGATGGCTCGCAATGCCATATTATTTAAAAAGTCATCGCGAGGAGCGAAGCGACGTGGCGATCTCACCTTTTTGATTCTCTTTTTTATGGTAATCGTCGGCTCAGCTTCGGCTTCGACGACGAACCCTCAAAAATGGAGCGGAAGCCAGACCACCCCCGTCCACCAGATCCC
>JAUYDS010000126.1 GCA_030691735.1 Candidatus Aminicenantota bacterium | reverse complement strand
GGCGGCGCCGGGGAGAAGCCGCTCCGGGAGCGTATCTTTGTCTTGATTGGGAAGGACCATCCAGATGCCGGGCAGGGTTTCGAACGCCCGCGGGTCCCGCTCGGCGAGGCAGCCCGTGACGACCACCTTCGCGGACGGATTCTCGCGGAGGACCTTCCGGATGAACTTGCGGGCGTCGCGGTCGGCCCGGCCGGTCAGAGTGCACGTGTTGACGATGACCAGCCCGCCGCGGCCGACGTGCTCCTCGTGCCGCAGTCCGCGTTTCTGGAGCTCGTGGGCCCAGCCGAACGTCTCGGCCTGGTTGACGCGGCAGCCGAAATTCCGGATCGAGAAAGAATCCATCAGGACTTAGAGGCTCTTCTTGAGCTTCTCCGAGTCGGCCGCGACCTGGGCCGCCATCTTTTTCTTGTGCTCGAGAAGCTTTGCGCGCAGAGCGGGTTTTTTCAGGCTCAGGATCTCGACGGCGAGCAGGGCCGCGTTGGCCGCTCCCGTCTTGCCGGTGCCCATGGTCGCGACGGGGATGCCCTTCGGCATTTGAACGGTCGATAAAAGAGCGTCCAGCCCGCCCAGCCCGCCGCTCTCGACCGGAATGCCGATAACCGGCCGGACCGTGTATGAGGCGACGACGCCGGCGAGATGGGCGGCTTTGCCCGCGGCGGCGATGAACACCTCCGCGCCTTCGTCCTCGAACCGGCGGACGAGCTTGAGCGTCCGCGCGGGCGAGCGGTGGGCCGAGGTGATCTCGAGGGCGAAGGGCACCTCGAACTTCTTGAGGATCTCGAGCGCATCCTTGACGATATCGAAATCGGATTTGCTGCCGATGAAGATCACAACGTCCATGATTCCTCCTTCCCTTGATCTCACCCGTCCATGCGGGCGGTCCCGATGTCGCGCCGGTAATGCAGGCCGTCGAACCGGATGAGGCCGACGGCCCTGTAGATCTTGGCCCGGGCCGCGGCGAGCGTCGGCCCCGTTCCGCAGACGCCGAGCACCCGGCCGCCGCTCGTTAGATAGCGGCCGTTCTCGAATTTCGTCCCGGCGTGAAAGATCTCGACGCCGGGGACGCGCGCCGCCTCCTCCAGCCCCTCGATGACCTTTCCTTTTTCATAAGCTCCGGGATATCCCCCCGAAGCCAGGATGACGCAGGCGGCGGCCTCTTCGCTCCAGCGGACCTTTTGGGTCCCGATGTCCCCTTCGACGGCGGCGAGCAGCAGGTCGACCAGGTCGCTGGTCAGGCGAAGCATTTGCGGCTGGGTCTCGGGATCGCCGAAGCGGCAATTGTATTCGAGGACCTTGGGGCCTTCGGCCGTGAGCATCAGGCCGGCGTAGAGGGCGCCTTTATAAGGCCGGCCGTCCTCGGCCATCCGGACGATCGTCGGCCCGATGATCGTCCGCATGACCTCGTCGTAGAGTGCGTCCGTGAGGAAGAGGGAGGGCGAGATCGTGCCCATGCCGCCCGTATTGGGCCCCTCGTCGCCGTCGAATACGGCTTTGTGGTCCATGGTGGTCACGAAGGGCAAGGCCCGGACACCGTCCGAGACGACGATGAACGAGACCTCCTTGCCGCGGAGGAACTCTTCGATGAGGACCCGCTTGCCGGCCTCGCCGAACTGCTTCTCGACCATGATCGACCGGATCGCCTTCTCGGCCTCCTGCGTCGTCTTGCAGATGATGACGCCCTTGCCGGCGGCCAGTCCGTCGGCTTTGACGACGACGGGAAGGCTGAACTCGCCGGAGCGCAGAACGGCCATCGCCTCGGCCGCGGAATCGGCGACCTTGAACCGGCCCGTCGGGATCTTGTGGCGGGCCATGAACTGTTTGGCGTAGACCTTGCTCGATTCGAGCTCGGCCGCCTTCCGGGTCGGGCCGAAGACGCGCAGGCCGCGCTTTTCGAACTCGTCGACGAGTCCCAGCGACAGGGGCACTTCCGGTCCGACGACGGTCAGGTCGATCCGTTCGCGGGCGCCGAAATCGGCCAAGGCGCGGACGTCCGCGTCGCCGATGGCGACGTTCTCCGCGACCAGCCGCGTCCCGCCGTTGCCGGGGGCGCAATAGAGCTTGGAGAGGCGCGGGCTTTTCGCGATCTTCCAGGCCAGGGCGTGTTCCCGACCGCCCGACCCGACGACGAGGATGTTCATGAGGACGCTCCTTCTGTCATAGGCAAAGTCATTGGAATATTCGCGCCCGCCAGCCTTTCAAATCGGGGACACGTACCGAATTTCCGAATTCGGCACTTGTCCCCCTTTTTCTTAGATGTCTCATCGTCAGGTGAGTTTCTGGAGGTTTTGAACGAATTTGGCGGCGAAATCCGGGTCAGGTATGGCCGCGGCGAGGACCCGGGCGGCTAGGGGGATCGCCTCTTTCGCCGGCAGGCAGTAGCCCATTTCGAGGAAATTCCGGCGATAGGCTTTGACCGCGTCTTTGACCTTCTTGTTCCGGATGACGACGTCGGCGAGGCGGCCGGCCAGCTCGTCGAAATGTTTTTCCTTCATGCCGAAGCGGGTCATTTCCTGGACGCCCATCCGGATCCCGCTCGATTCGAGGAAGGTTGCGTCGTCCGGCAAGGCCTGGTAATTGACGATGATGTTGTTGTCCTCGAGCCGCCGGGCGATCTCCATGCCGGGACCGAAGGGCTTGACCCGGATGAGGACCTGATGGGTCTCGGTGAAGCCGTCCTTTTCGTCGCCTTCGACCTGGATCCCGTGGGTTTTAAGGGACTTGGCGAAGGCCTTGGCGTTGGCCCGCACTTGTGTCTGGAATTCCTTTTTAAAATTGTTCATTTCGTAGGACGCCATCAGCAGGCCGAGGAGCGTGCCCAGGTGGTGGTTGCTCGTCGAGCCGGGAAAGGCCCGGCCCTTGATATCGATCCAGAGGTTCCGCAGCGGGCTTTCTTTTGGGAAGTTACCCGCGACGACGCCCCGCTGGGTGCCGAAGAACGTCTTGTGGGTGCTGCCCGTGACGATGTCCGCGCCGTCTTTTAAGGGCTCCTGGAACGCGCCGTAAAGGCCCAGGACATGGGCCATGTCGAACATCATCACCGGCCGGGCTTTCCAGCCCTTGACGATCTCGGCCACGGCCTTGACCGGCTCCTGGTAGATGAACATGCTCTTGCCGAAGACGATGAGCTCCGGTTTATGCCGGTCGAGGAGCTCGGGCAGAGCCTTCACGTCGGGCTTGTAGGGATTCTCCTTGAGCAGGGGAAGGTGGACGACGTTCTCCTTGCCCGTCTTCGGGTCCTCCTCAACGAAATTGAACAGCGCGCCCATGGGCTGCGAGCTCAGGTGCCCGCCCTTGGTCAGGTCGTTGTTCATGACCAGCCGCAGGCGCCGGCTCAACTGGCCTTCGGCCTTGCCCCGGTTGATGAACTTGACCATGCCTTTGAAGACGACCTCGTTGGCCATCTGGCCGCTCACCGGCCGGAGCTCGACGTCGGTGCATTCGAAGAACTTGGACAGCTCGCGCTGGGCTTCGATCTCCACGTCGCGGATGAAATCGATGCCCTGGTAGAAATAGACCTCCTCGCCTTTCATCGTCCGGTGCTCGGCGTAGCGTCCGGCCGGGTCCGAGATCTCGCACATCTTGACGAGGAGGGAGGGCGTGGATTCGGAGGGGATGAGGTTGAACGACTCCTTCTGCCGCCAGGTGTTGTTGCGCTCCACTTTTTCGCAGAGGGCTTGGACCTTGTCCTGGAATGATGACATCGTCATGATCTCCTCTGATTCCGCCGGGGCCGGGAACGGTCCGGTCCCCGAAGATATTAAAAAATATTAAGGCTTAAAATTACGATTTTCGAGCTCTTTGATCTTGTCCACCCGGCGGGCGTGACGGCCGCCCTCGAAGGGCGTGTCCAGCCAGATCTGGACGATCCCGACGGCGGCCGCGAGCGGTGTCGTCCGGCCGCCGAGCGTCAGGCAGTTGGAATCATTGTGCCGGCGGCTCATCTCGGCCGTATAGGCGTTCCAGCAGGGCGTGGCCCGAATGCCCTTGAACTTATTGGCGACGACGGCCATGCCCATGCCGGTGCCGCAGACGAGGATGGCCCGGTCGCAGGCGCCCGCCAGGACCTCCGCGGCCCCTTTGGCGGCGAAATCGACATAATCGACCGACTCGTTCGGCCCGCAGCCGAGGTCGGTGAAGGCCACGGCTTTTTCGGCGAGATATCGGGCGATCCCCGCCTTCAATTCATATCCGGCATGATCGGCGGCCAGCGCGATCCTCATTCGCCACCTCTGCTCACGATCTCTCCGCCGTCTCCTCATCCCCCGGAAAGGAAGCTTTTCCGCCGCCCTTCAGTTATTAATGAACTTGGCCGCTTCGGGCATTACCTGAAGGGCCTTGAGGACGGCCGAATCGCTTTTTTGGAACGTCTTCCAGCCCTCCTCGATGTTCCAGATGGCCGAAGAGATCTCGCGCTCGATCTCGCGCTTGATCTCGGCCTCGGCGTCCTTGAACTTTTTGACGTCGTAGTTGAGCTTGTTCGCCTGCAGGAATTCCCGGAAATCATCGAGCACCGCCGCGTCGGCGACGAAGACCTTCCCGATCTGGATCTTGCCCGGCGCCGGCGGTGTCTGTCCCGGGGCATCCTGGGGGAAGACGAACTTTTTTGAAAGCGCCGTCTGGTGGGCGGCGAACTTCCTGGCATAAGAGAAGTACGCGCCCTGCAATCGCAGTTGGGCCGTGTAGATCCGGAGTTCGAACTTGACCTCGTAGTCCGGCGTGATGCCGCCCTCGCCCAGGACCTTGCGGCCTTTGTCCGTGTATTTCACTTCCCGCTGTTGGACGGGAGTGACTTTGTTGTCCAGGATGTAGTCGTCGAAGTGCGAGTAATCGCGCTGGATGCAGCGGCCGCTCGGCGTGTAATATTTGGCGATCGTCAGGGCCACGGCCATGTTCCGAGCCACGGGGAACATCGTCTGGACCAGGCCTTTGCCCCAGGAATCCTCGCCGACAACCAGGCCGCGGTCGTGGTCCATGACGGCGCCGGCGACGATCTCCGAAGCGCTGGCGCTGCCCTGGTTGATGAGGACGACGACCGGCAGCTTCTCGTACTGGTTGTTGCTGTCGGCATGATACTCCCGGTCGTACATCCGGTTCCGGCCTTTGACCGAGACGATGAGGGCGCCCTTGGTCAGAAACTCGTCGGAGACGTCGATGGAGGGAAGAAGCGCCCCCCCGAAATTCCCCCGCAGATCGAGAATCAGGCTCTTCATGCCCTGTTTGGTCAAGGCTTCCATCTTCTCCGCGAACTCATCGCCGGTGCTTTCAGCAAAATTCCGGATGAAGATATAGCCGACGCCGTCCTGGAGGAGGAAAGCGTAGGGAACGCTGTAGAGGGGGATCTCCTCGCGGGTGATGGTCAGATCGAGAGGTTTCTCCAGTCCTTCCCGGGCGATGGTGATGGTAACCTTTGTCCCTTTCGGTCCGCGGAGCTTGTTCACCGCGTCCTGGGATGAAATCGGTTTGGTGCTCTCGCCGTTGATCTGGCTGATGATGTCGCCGGACTGGATTCCCAGCCGCCAGGACGGGCCGCCCTCGATCGGGGCGATCACGACCAGCCGGTCCTCCTGCTTCTGGATCTGGGTGCCGATCCCGTAATACTTTCCTTTCTGCTCTTCGAACATCCGGGCGAAATTTTCCGGGTCCAGGAAATAAGAATGAGGGTCGAGGGTCTGGAGCATCCCTTTGATCGATTCCTGCATCATTTTCTCGGCTTCCACGGGCTGGAAGTAGTTCTGCTCGATCAGGGAGGCCATGGCCGAGATCTTCTCGAGGGACTGGTCCCAGATCTCCTCGTCCCGGGCCCCGAGGCGGACGAGGACGGCGACCATCAGAAGGGCGAACAGGACCTTTTTTTTCATATCCGTTGAAGAAAGAAGATTTTACCAAAGGGGGGGCCTAAAGTAAAGGCGGGCTCGCTCGAATCGGGCGAACGCTCTTCTCGTCGCGGGTCCTGGCGCCAAGATCGGGAAACGGCTTCGCTCCCGACTCGGGTTTTTCACGCCGTTTCCTCGCCGTCCTTCTCGGCGGCAAAGTCCTTGGTCGACGCGGCAACAGGGTGGCCCCCGGCCCCCTGGGGAACCAGTC
>JAUYDS010000184.1 GCA_030691735.1 Candidatus Aminicenantota bacterium | reverse complement strand
CCGCTTTGGACCGCTCGTCTATAACATCGAGCAGGTCGACCAGGATATCACCCAGACGCTTGATCCGGATTCGACGTTGACCGCCGAATGGAACGGAGACCTTCTGGGTGGAGTCATGGTCATCAAGGGCGTTTTTGCCGGTGGCGGAAAGATGATGGCCATCCCCAACTACGTCCGGAATAATCGAGGTCCTATCCCTGATCCATTGACGCTCAAACCCCCCGCCGGGGGAGGGCGGCCCGCCCCTCGTCCTTCCACCTCGATCGTATGGATCAAGGAGAAGTAATTCCGGGGAGGTACTGATCGGTTGAGCGCTTACTGCGACCGATTTACCGATTTGTCTTCCACTGTCATCCCCGCGCAGGCGGGGATCCAGACTCTTGGCCGGCTGTTCGGCCCTTTATCGTCATCCCTGCCGGAACGGGCATTCGGGCTACTGTAGGGCTGATCGGATCTCTGCCGTCATTATCCCCGCCTCATTCTGCACTCGACAATATTTCCCCACCGCCGTCATCCCCGCGGAGGCGGGGATCCAGGACAACGTCTCAAACAGCTATTAAGGTGAGTATGAAAATAATTGCATCAACGAACGCTTATAGGGGGCGTTGGAGGGTCGCTAGTGCATTCAATTATTCGCTCCAGTAATCTATGTCAAGGGCGTTATATTTTTTTGTTTTTCTTGCGGCTGGCGGGAATCCAATCGATGACCGAGCCGCCGCTCTCTAGGTAATATGGACTTGCCAGGACGTTCATTGTCCCCTCTCTCGCGACCAGGAATTCCCTGACTCGGAATGTTTTTTCGGCGTGGATATCTTCCATAAGCTTGCCCATGCCTGGAATAGGACGGAATGGAAATAGTTTTTCAAGGACCGCCTCTTTTTCTTTTCCAGGAATTTCATAGATTTCGATTGGCCCCCACGCCGACTGAACGGTCCGGCGAGGAAACGGAAGTTCTTCCTCGAAGAAATCAAGTTTTTTCGAAACCATGTCTGTTTCTCCTTATTGTCCATTTGAGAAGACGTCCGGAAGACTCCGGTTTTCTCAGATTATTTGACATGGGGAAGGAAACCCCTTAATCTTACTACTTCGAAACGGACACGGCGGCCGTCGCGACTTTGGACGGATCGCTCTCGGAAACCGCCCGAAGAGTCACCCTCGCCGTGGGGGAGCTCGCGGCCTCATGAAATGCGTAAACCGTAACGGCTCGGGATCTGCCGAACTCCACGGCGGCCAAAGCGTTTAGGAGCCGGGCCGACCACCCTTTTCCCTCAACCGTCACGGAAAGCCGATACACGTCGGAATTCAGGTACGCACCGGCGCTCGCCGTGTGCGCCGCGAGATCCGTTTCCGCGGCCTTGCCCGTATTTTTCAAGGTGAAAGTGACCGGAGTATCAGGCTGCCCCGACTTCAGCTCGGACGGGGCCTCCAAGACCGCGCTCCGCTGTTGCGGACCCGAGCCGTCCAATGACCGGACTGCCAGCGTATAAGAGAGAATTCCTTTCTCGTCCTTGCGGGCATCAATGATGTAGAAACGCAGCCGATTCGGCGTGTCCTCCCATTCGAACTGACTGCCCGAGTCGAGCCCGGCGTGGAAGAGCGCGTCGTTGAGCTGACGGTAGTCGGCGATAGTCCGCATGACTTTTTGGCCGTTGGGCTTGACATAGTCGACCATGTTGATGTCCTCGGGGTGGGCGTCGATGACCCAGATGTAGCTGTTGAAGGAGTTGGGGCCGCCGTTACGACCCCTGAGGGTGTCCTTGTTCTTGGCGATGAGGACTCCATTGTCGGGAGTGAATGAATCGTAGCCGATCCGCTGAACCACTTCCAGCGTATAGGAGTTGTAGTTCGGTGTCCCCGGCGAGAGGGGATTCTTGGCCGGGTCGTCCGACGGTGTTCGATCGCCGGGCTCCGGGCCGTCGAGCCTGACGAGAACACCGGCGAAGGTCCCGGGGAGGGGATCCACCGCCCGGGCCGTGACGTCGGCCACCGCCAGCCCGGTTTTTGCCAGGCCGTCCCGGTTCAAACGGAGAAGCTGGGATTCGCTGATGAACTTGTCTTCAAGGCGGTTGCGGACCATGAGGCCGGCGGGCATGGCCGCGCCCTGGCTCGGCGGCACCACCCAGCGCCGGTGCGGGCCGCCGGGTCCGTTGAAGCAACCGCGGTCCATCATGTCCCAGGGGCCGGCGGCGACTCTCCGGTACGGCGTAACATACGGATTGTTGTTGAGGTCAGGCAGGCGGAAGGCAAAATGGCCGAGCTCGTGGGTGATGGTGCCGGAATTCTCCCCCTGTCGCATCGATGACAATCCCCATTGCTGAGAACCGGACAGCCAGCTCGTCCATTCCACATAGCGCGTGGGGATCCAACGGGGCTTGTCCGGATTGGGATTGCCCCATTCCTTCGGAATATCTTCTTTGGTGTTGAACTTCATTTCGCCGAACTCCTGCCAGACACCCGTCTCGTCGTAGCTCGCGTACATGCGTAGAATGGCGTCGAAGTCCTTGCGGACGTCCTTTCCGAGGGTGGCCGTCCAGACGGCGTCGCAATCCTGTTCCATGCGGCCGTCCGGATTGGATCCGTCGGGAGTCTGCGCATTCTGGCCGTATTCGTTGAGTCCGTAGGCCCAAATGGGCTTCGGCATGCGGTACGGGCCGAAGACCTCCACTTCTGTGATCCCGAACTTCCCCCGGGATTGCTCCATCCAATAGCCGTTGATGGTCTGGCCGTGATTGACCGCGCTCGGCTTCATGAAGAAATCGGCATAGAATTGAGGGACCTTTTCGCGGGCGATCGGCTCGATCTGGGGATTGCCGAATGGGTCCGATCCCTTGGGCAGGGTGATGACGAAGGGCTGATTCGGAAAATCGATCCCGACCACGGCGAGCTTGAATCCCCGTTCCGGCTTTATGGCCGGGTCGGCCCAATTGCGGCCCGGGATGGGACGATAATCGTTCCAGGTCATGAGGTCCTGGTCCTGGACCCGCTGAGGGTCGATCGGCGCAAGGGATTCGCGTCCGCCTTTCGTCGTTTGCCCGACCGTCGCGGCCAGGAGAACGAAGCAGAGTCCAGCTGCACCTAAGATCGAGGCTAACCGTTTCTTCCAAGTGTGATGACGGGTTAAAATCGACGGCTGGAAAGATTCTTTTCGATGGATCATGCTTTCTCCTTATTAGGAGACACGATACTCATTTCCCCAATTCAAGGCACTTCAATACTCAGGTTAATTAGGAAATGGGTATTGTGTCTCCATTTGGTTAACGGGGGGATTATAGAACCGTCTGGAGATTTCTGTCAAAAGCGGACGGACCTGGAGTTTTTTGATAAACTGGCAGAGAGGATTTGCCTTGTGGAGGTTCCGATGAACACATTGACGACTCGCGACCTGGTCAATTTGGTTCGTTCCGCTTTTCCCCGCTTTGAGACCGACAAGCGGCTGGCCGTATTCGTCGACATCCCCCGCGATCCGGCCAAGGATAACGATCCCTGGAAGGTCCGCCGGGAGATGGCCGTCGCTTGGGGCGCGGCTTTGAAGGAAGGGAAATCCGACATCCCGCTCGACGAGATCTCCCTGATCGCCTACCCGGATACGGGTTCGAACAACGCCGATCTCCCCGCTCTGGGGTACATTATCGAGGGAGCGCTGCCGGCCAAAGCCGAAGATTTGCCGTCTTCCGGCCGGCCGATCGCCTTCGCCGATGTCTTCGGCTCCTTCCAGATCATCCTGGCCCCGACCGAATTCTCGACGACCGCCCCCCTCAAGAACGCCGGGCGCGCCTTCGGTTTCCGGGCCGCCACCATGCCCGGCTTCGCCGCCTCGATGATCCCCGCTCTGCGCGTCGACTACGCCGAGGTCGGCCGGCGCTGTCGTCTGCTCAAGGGTTTGCTCGATGAGTCCGAGGAAGCCCGGATCGAATTCAGGATCGATGGCCGCGAGACGCGATCCATGGTCTTCGATCTTCGCTTCCGTGCCGCCCACGAAAGCGGCGGCCGTTTCCCGGACAAAGGCATGGCCGGGAACCTCCCCAGCGGCGAGACCTACATCGTTCCTTACGAAGGCGAGAAGGGCGAGCCCAGCCGTACCCGCGGCATCTTGCCGGTCGAGATCGAGGGCGTGATCGTCAGCTTCACGGTCGAAGCCAACAAGGTCGCAGCCGTCCAGGGAATCGGTCCGGCGGCCGAGGCCGAGCGGGCTCACCTCTTGGCCGAACCCGCCTACGGCAACATGGCCGAGCTGGGATTCGGCGTCCTGGGCGACTTCGGCCTGGATCCGGTCGGGGAGATCCTCCTCGACGAGAAACTTGGCCTGCACGTGGCCTTCGGCCGGAGCGACCATTTCGGCGGGGCCGTCGGCCCGGCTGCTTTCTCTTCGCCGGCCGCCGTCATCCACCTCGACCGCATCTACATCCCCGCCGTCCAGCCTCGGATCGGGATCACTTCGGTCGACCTCCGGTTCCCCGGGGGCCGCGCCGAGAGGATCATGACCGCCGGCCGGTACTCGATCTTCTAATAATTTCGGTGACAGACAACGCAAAACCGAAATTATTTTCTTCTCGTCCCACAAATTTCCTCTTAGTGTGGTGTATCAACAATGACTTTACAATGTTGTCATTCCGGACTTGATCCGGAATCCAGTTTATCTAATCTGGATTCCCGCCTGCGCGGGAATGACAGAAAAAAATAGGGAATGACGGTTCCAGGATTATTGCAAATCCGTTATTGAGACGCGATACTAACGCGGATCGGCCCGGATAAATGACAGATATGCGGCGCCGAAAATGCATATACTCAAGACGAGCAGGACGGCCAAGGGGCCCAGGGCGCTCCTGAACCGTGCCGCGAGGGATTCTTCCTTGTACTCGAAGCGGGGCATATCGCTCACGTCCACGGCCGTATTCCACCAGTCCACGGCGGGATCTTTTTTCTGGAGGGCGGCGATCTTGGACCGCGAATATTCGGTGTAGGCGCGGCCCCAACGATCGGAGAGGTCGCTGAAATGGGCGATGTTCCGCAGTCCGGTCGAGGTCAAATCCGTAGCCCAGTAGGTGAAATCAGCCAGAGGAGAGATCATCGACACCCTTCTGGCCAGCCGCGTTTGAGCGGCCTCCTTCCGCTCGAGCTCGGTGCTCAGGACTTGGGCTTTTTCACCCTGGATCCGGTTGGCCTCCTGCCAGACCGCCTGAACTTCGCGGGTGCGGGCTTCGAGGGCCTCGCGGAAGGCCGGATCCTTCTCCGCACGCGTCTTGGCCTCGGCATCGGAGATGGGGGCGGCGAGAACAGGAAAACGTTTGACCAATTCGCGCATCTTTTCCGTTTGGAGCTGCCGGCCCAGATTGTCCCTCTCGACACCGGTCAGCCGGGAGATCTCCCGGCTGACCTTGATCCGGGAAGGCGCGGGGGAGAGGAGCGAGGCTAGATACGGGCTTAGGTTCGGGACGACAAGAACGAGCAGGACCCAGACGCAGAGCGAGGTCATGATCGACGCGGAAGAGGAATGATGGCGGGAAGAGATTAGGACGCCGAGAGTCTCGAAGAAAAAGACGTAGACGGCAACGCCAAGAAGAACGAGCCCCAGAGCTCCCCAGTTCGCTCCCGTCCAGTTGATCCTCGGATTGACCAGGATGACGATCAGGCCAAGGATCATCGAAACGAGGAAAGGAAGGAATAGGGTCAGGGTCCCGCCGAAGATCTTTCCCAGGAGGATCCGGTGACGCGGCAGACCGTTGGCCAGCATGAGTTTGAGCGTCCCGTCCTCTTTCTCTCCGCTGACGGCATCGTATGAGAAGATCAGGGCAGCCAGGCTGAGGAGAATGGCCACGACGAAGACGAGGTCGAGAAGAGGGAACATCACGGGCAGAGGATCGTCCTCGAAATCCTCGAGGTTGATATCGGAAGAAATGCCGCGGACGAGCGCCGTGGCGGGGAGCGGCGGAGGAGAAGGCTCAACGACGCCGCCGAGGCGATTGAAATGGGCGTAGGTCTTCAGGTAATCTTCGATCCCCTGGCGGCGGGAGGAGAACTCGTCCACTTTCTTCACATAATCATTAGTCAGGATGAAGACCGTGGCCGGGACGAGAACGAGCAACAGTGAAAAGACGACGACGAAGCGGAAGGAGACGACGCTGTTATGGATCTCTTTTCGAATGATGGTTCCAAGCATGGCCCGCTCCTTCACCTCACGTCATAGCGAACGAAGGCGACGAATCCCAAAGCGAAGAAAAGAATCAGGGCAATCGTCAGCCAGGCCAGATCGAACAATCCGCCCTCGGCCAGGACCCGGCCGACCGTCCGGTAGCGATAGACGAATGCCGGATGCTCCTTTACGCCCCGGTCCATCTCGAGAAGGACGGCGTCCTTATGCCGGATGACTTCGCTCTTGAGGCGGCTTTCCTCGCCGATACCCGTTCCGGCCAGCTCGGTCGCGGCATAGACGAAGCCAGCCGCCGGAGAGAGGCGGTTGATCGTTTTGGACAGCCGGACGAGCCGGTCGAATTTCGTCCGGTAGTCCGCTTCGAGCGCGTTCAGTTCAGTATTGATCGCGTCGAGATGCCTTTTCCGGATCGCCCCGTCGCCGCGGAAGTTCACGGCCCTCTGTTCGACGATCTGCAGCAGGATCTCGCGCGTCCAGATCTGGGTCCGTTTTTCACTGAGGGCCTTGACCGAAGGGACATCGATGATCTGCCGGGCCACGAGCGTTCCGAGATTGGGCAGGACGAAGACGAGCAGGCTCCAGACGAGGAGGAGGATGACCAACGTTGAGGCCGACCGCCGGGTGAGAGCGGAGACCAAGATCCCGAGGCTGAGGAACAGTCCGATATAGACGAGGGCGATGGCGATGAGCAGGAGGAACCGGCCCGTCCCGGACGGCCCAAAGCTGATGCCGGGATCGAGGTTCATTAGAGCGAATCCGATGAGCGTGACGAGAACGAAGGGAACGGCCAGGCTCAGGAAGTTGCCGAGCCATTTTCCGGCCAGGACCGTGGCCCGGGATACGGCGTTGGACAGCATCAGGCGCAGAACGCCGTTCTCCCGTTCCCGGCTGACCTGATCGAAGCCGAAGAGAAGCGCGACGAGAGAGAGGACGATTTTGACCACATAGACGAAGTCGGGCGCGGGGAAAAAGGCGAAGACCGCGTTTCCCGATTTCTGGCCGGTCCGGACGTCGATCCCGATCGGGCTGATCTCGAACGAGCGGGTCATGGCCTCATCCAAGCCCTTAGCGAAGATCGACAGCGGGTTCGGCGGAACGACCGCGATCGGCTCGCCCGGCTTGGCCCGGACGAGCTCATAATCGGCCTGCCGGCCTTTATAGTCTTTGTAAAGGACGAAGAAGCTGGTGAAAAGGAGAAGCGTGGTCAAGAGGATGACGATGAAGAATTTGTAGCTGAGGAGATTTGAGGCAATCTCTTTACGGGCGATGGTCCAGATCATGAGGGCGCCTCCGTCGTTCCGGGTTTCTGTGATATCGAGAACCCCGATCCTCCCCGGATCTCACCGGACATCGTAGGTCCGGAATCGGATATAAGCGGCCGCGAACGAGGCGATGAGCCAAAAGAGCAGCGAGGCCAGGCTGGAAAGGTTCGAGGAAAACGCTTCGCCGGGCGTCGCCGAACTGATGGAAAACTTCGGCTGGGCCTTGAGGGCCTCGCGATCCGTCGCGAAATTCATTCGAGTTCCGCCTCCGGGAAGAATCATGACTCTCTTCGTGACTTTGCTGAACACGGCCTTTTCGAGAGTGCCCTGATAGGCTTGAACGGCTTCCATATATTTCGTCCGTTCGATTTCTCCCGTGCCGCAGATATCGGCTAGAAGGCGACCGAAGGCCGCGCTGGGCGAAAGAACGGACAGATTCGAAGCGAGGGAGTTCCGCGTCCGCTTTTCCTGCCGGTAAGTTTCATCGATCCGGCCGAGTTGTCGGGCTTTGTTGGACCGGGCATTTTTCTCGATCTCAGGCTCGAGGGCCGACCATTTCGTTTGTTCGGGTGTGGGCGGAGCGCCCTTTTTGGGAATCGATTCCCCGTTGGGAAAGAGGAGCGTATATTGCCGGCCCAACTCTCGTGCCATTTCGTCGTCGAGGGACTTGGCCAGCAGGGACTTAGCCAAGGAGACCTCGGTCTCGGTCCGGATCGGACGGACGAGGTCGGCGATCATGTCCCCGAGTTTGGGGACGATCAGTTGGAACGACACCCAAACGAGAAGAATCACCACGAGCGCCGTTCGGCTTTTCCCGAAGCTGCTCGAGATCATGCATCCGATCACGAAATAAACGAGGAGAAAAAAGGACGCCGCGAAAAACAGGGTCAGGATCCGAACCGGCGAATTTCCTCCGAAGACCGGAAACCCGACCGCCAGAAGGACGATGAGGCCGAGGAGGAACGCGACGGTGAACGGCCCCCAAAGGGCGAGAAATCCCCCCCAGATCTTGCCGAATAGGACGGAATCCCGCGGCAGGTTGTTGGCCAGGATGGCCCTCAGCGTCCCGGCCTCCTTCTCCCCAGCTATCACGTCCGAAGCGAAGAGAAGCGCGATCAGACTTAAAACCATCTGGACGAGAAAGACGAAATCGATCTTCCCCTGCGCGGAGGCCAAAGATTCGTCCCCGCTGGCCGCCTCGCCCGGAGTGAATCCGTCTTGCGTGAACTCGTAATATTGAGGCAGGACGCTCTCGAATCCCTGGGCGAAAACCGAGAGACGGACGGGCGGTCGAAAAGCCCTGACAGCGACTTTGCCGGCCATGACATCGGCCATCGTGATTTTTGTGAATGCGTCGGCCGCTAACCGGTCCTGTTCCTGATAATCCCGGATTTTCTTCTCGAGATGGGCTTGATTGACGTACATCCCCAAGGGGATCAGGACGAGACACAGGACGGCGAACAACGGAAAGCGGAAGCTGAAGATATTTTCGAGGAGTTCTTTGCGGATGATGGTTTTCAACATGAGGGATTCTCCCGGCCGTCCGGATCAGGCCATGTGCGGCTCGGATTTCATGTAGTCGATGTAGATCTTGACCAAGTCCTCGAACTGAAGTTCCTCGCGCGTCCGTTCCAGGACGAGCCGGCCTTCCTTCATGATCCCGATCCGGTCGCCGATCTCCTTGGCCCGGAAGATGTCGTGGGTGGACATGAAGATCGCCTTGCCTTCGCTCTTGAGCTCCTGCAGGATCTCCAGGAACTCCTCGGCCGCTTTCGGATCGAGGCCCGACGTCGGCTCGTCGAGAAGGATGGCCGGCGCGTCCTTGATGATGGCGATCGAGATGCCGAGCTTCTGGCGCATCCCCTTCGAGAAAGTCTTGACCCGCTGCTCAAAGGCCTTCTCCTGGAGCGAGACCCGGCGCATCACTTGATAATAAGCGTCCTTGGTCAAGGCCGTTTTCCCGCCGAGCTTAGCAAAAAAGTCGAGGTTCTGGCGGGCGGTGAAATTGCCGTAGAGCATGACATTCTCGGAGACGAAGGCGACGTATTTTTTCGCTTCCAAGGGATCCTTGGTCACGTCGACGCCGTTGATATAGCACGTTCCGGTCGTCGGCGGGATGAAATTTAGGAACAGATTGATCGTCGTCGTTTTCCCGGCGCCGTTGGCTCCCAACAGGCAGTAGACCTCGCCGGCCCGGACATCCAGGTTCAAGTGGTCCAAGGCCAGAACGCCGTCCTCGTAACGCTTGGACAGGTCGTCGGCCTTCAGGATGAGATTTTGTTTTGACATGCCATTCTCCTTGATTTCAATCTTGCCCATATCCGTTCAAAACGGGGACACGTTCAAGACGGGGACACGTACCGAATTCAAGAGAATTCGGAACATGTCCCCATTTAATTAATTATTTCTCGTACTGCCACTTGCCTTCCTTGAGCATTTTCAGGGCTTCCTTGACGGCCGGGGCGAGGGACGCGAGCGAACGTTCAGGTTGAGCGACGCGAAAGACCTTGAAGCGAAATGGCCGG
>JAUYDS010000172.1 GCA_030691735.1 Candidatus Aminicenantota bacterium | reverse complement strand
GCCGCCCCGGCCGCCGTCGGCCAAGGCCGGGCGGAACGTTCAGCCCGGTGAACTCCCGAACCCGATTTTCCGTATATCGCAAGTGAGATCAAGTTCGTTATTCGCGTCAGGAGGCAACCATGGCCGATGAACAAAAAAACGAAGACCCGAAAACGGGAAAGACCCGGACCGAGGAATTCAAGCTGAACGGCGGGGAGATCCTTGACAAGGTCAAGGAGGTCATCCACGAAGGGAACATCCGCCGGATCATCCTCAAGGATGAGAAGGGAAGGGTATTCATAGAGATCCCTCTGACGGTCGGGATCCTGGGGGCCGCGCTGGTTCCCGTCCTGGCCGCCATCGGAGCGATCGCCGCGCTCGTCTCGAAGCTGACCATCGTCGTCGAAAAGGTCGAGTGATCCGCGTCCGGCGCTTCGTTTCACGATCCCTTTTGATTTTACGGAGCTAAACGGATAGAATCGGCCTGCGCTGAGATTCATTGCGAGGTCGAAGTCCATGCTGTCCAAAACGTTTTTCACCGTCCGTTCCGCTGTCTGTTTGACAATCGGTTTGTTCCTGCTCCCGTCGTTCCCGGCGATTGCCCAGGAACCCCCGGGCACGCTCAACCTCATGCCCGTGCCTTTTAAACTCGCTTTGGCCGGAGGTAAGCTCCGTCTCACCGAGAATTTCACCATCGGAGCCCTCGGCGAAGCGGTGCCCCGGGCCAAAAAAGCGGCCGCCCGGTTCATGGACCGGTTGGCCGGACGGACAGGGCTGTTCTTTAAACAGGACTACCGGACCGACTTCGTCACCTCGGGCAACGCGACGTTCCTTTTTAAATATGAAGCCGCCGGCCGTCTCGAATTGAATGAAAACGAATCCTACGCCCTGACGGTCAGCCCCGACCGGGTCATGCTCATCGCCCGGACCGATCTCGGCATTCTCCATGGTTTTGAGACCGTCCTCCAGCTCCTGGACGCGGACGCCCAGGGATACTTTTTCCCCTGCGTCGGGCTAGAGGACCAACCTCGCTTTCCGTGGCGCGGATTGCTCATCGATGCCGGCCGTCATTTCATGCCTGTCGAGGTCATTAAACGCAACCTGGACGGTATGGCCGCGGTAAAAATGAATGTCCTCCACTGGCATCTCTCCGAGGACCAGGGATTTCGCGTCGAGTGCAAGACGTTCCCGCTCCTTCACCAGCTTGGCTCGGACGGTTATTACTACACTCAGGACCAGATCAGTGACATCGTTGCCTATGCGGCGGACCGGGGCATCCGGGTCATGCCCGAGTTCGATATCCCCGGCCATTCGACAAGCTGGCTCGTGGGCTATCCCGTTCTGGCCGGCAGGCCCGGCCCGTATCGGATCGAACGGCGATGGGGCGTCTTCGATCCCGTTTTCAATCCGACGGACGAAGCCACATACCGCTTTTTTGAAAAGTTCTTCGAAGAGATGGCCTCTTTATTTCCGGACCGCTATGTTCATATCGGCGGCGACGAGAACAACGGCAAACAGTGGGACGCCAACCCCCAGATCGATCAATTCAAAAGGGACCACAAGCTCGCCGACAATCACGCCCTCCAGGCCTATTTCAACGGCCGGATCCTGACCATCCTGAGCAATCTCGGGAAAAAGATGGTCGGATGGGACGAGATCTTCCAACCCGGTCTGCCCAAAGATATCGTGATCCAATCTTGGCGAGGCAAACAAGCCCTGATCGATTCCGCCCGGAAAGGGTATCAAGGCCTTCTCTCGAACGGCTATTACATCGACCTCTGCCAGCCGGCCTCGGTCCATTATCTGAACGATCCGCTCTCGCCGGATGCGCCGCTCAAAGAAGAGGAACAAAAGCTCGTCCTGGGCGGCGAAGCGACGATGTGGTCGGAGCTGGTGACGCCGGAGACCATTGATTCGCGCATCTGGCCGCGGACGGCGGCCATAGCCGAACGCCTCTGGTCACCCTCCGGCGTCAACGATGTGGAGGATATGTACCGCCGCCTGGATTCGGTCGCCGTCCAGCTCGAAGAGCTGGGGCTGACCCACTTCAAGAACCAGGAAATGATGCTCCGGCGTCTCGCCGGGGGTGCCGACCTAGGACCGCTCCGAACGCTCGTCGACGTCATCGAGCCGCTCAAACAATACAAACGTCAACATCAGGGTGTGACCTATACCCAGCAGTCACCTCTGACGCGGGCCGTGGATGCCGCCGCCCCGGAATCGAGGACGGCGCGGGTCTTCCGGAAGATGACGGATGAATTCATAAAAACGAAGGATCCGAAGACAGCCGACGCCCTCAAGACCCAGCTTCAAAGGTGGCGTTCCAATCACCAATTCTTGAAATCTCTATTCAAAAACGCTCCCGCGCTTTCCGAGATCGAGCCCTTGTCCGAAGATCTCTACACAGTCGCCGACCTCGGGATCCAGGCTTTGGACGCCATTCTGGCCCGAACGGCGGGCGACCGGACCTGGGTGAATGAGAGCTTGGAATTGCTCCAACAGGCTAAAAAGCCTAAGGACCAGGCCGAACTCGCCCTGGTCCCGGCCGTCGAGAAATTGGTCCAAACGACGCTCTTAAAATAACCGGCCGGCAGGGAGTCAGGTGTTCCGACCGGCTTGGACTGAAGGAAGATCATGAGCTCATTTAAAAAAATGTTCTGGCCGCTGATGATTTCGACGATTCTTTTGACGGCCCCGGCTCTGCCGCAACGCACGGAAAAACCCATTCTCCACGGCAAGCACTGGGTGGCGATCACCGGCAAGCCCCTGGCCGCGACGGCCGGCGCCCAGATGTTCTTGAAGGGCGGCAACGCCGTCGACGCCGCGTGTGCCATGCTCGGAGCCGTCTGCACGATGTGGGACGTCCTGAGCTGGGGAGGAGAGACGCAGGCGCTCATTTTCGATCCCAAAACAAAAAAGGTCGTTGCCATCAATGCCCTCGGCGTCGCGCCGACGGGCGCCACGCCGGAGTTCTTCAGGACGAGAGGCTACAAATACCCGCCCGCCACGGGGCCGCTCTCGGCTGTAACACCGGGCACCCCGGGCGGCTTGATCACCATGCTGGCCGAGTTCGGCACCCTAAGCCTGAAAGACATCCTCGCCCCGGCGATGCAGATGGCCGATGGCTATCCGATGGAGCAGGACACGGCCGACCGGATCGAGAAGGACAAGGACAAGCTCAAGGAGTGGCCCTACGCGAAAAAGATCATGCTCCCTCATCTCGGCGAGACGCACGAAGGGCCGCTTCCCGGAGAGGTTTTTCGCCAGGCGGACCTCCTGGAAACGCTTCAAAAGCTCGTCCAGGCCGAGCAGGCGGCTTTGGCCCAAGGCAAGAGCCGGAAAGAGGCTCTCGCGGCCGCCTACGACCGCTTTTATAAAGGCGATATCGCCACGGAGTTCGTCCGCGGCTCTAAGGAACAGGGCGGCTTGATCACGATGGAGGACCTCGCCCGGTGGAAGGTCTATATCGAAGAGCCCGTGATGGCGACCTACAAAGGCATCCAGGTTTATAAATTGAACTCCTGGGTCCAAGGACCGGTGATGCTCCAGGCCTTGAACATGCTCGAGACCCTCGATCTCAAGGCCATGGGCTTCAACAGCGCTAAATATATCCACGCCCTGTACCAGGTCATGAACCTGGCCTTTGCCGACCGCGACTTCTATTACGGCGACCCCTATTTCCCTCCGGACGAACCCATCCGGGGTCTGTTGTCCAAGGAATACGCCCGAGAACGGGTCAAGTTGATCCATTGGGACCGCAACGATCCCGGCGTCAAACCCGGCGATCCGTATCCTTTCGAGGGCAGGAAAAACCCCTTCACGAAGTACTTGGATAAGTGGCCTCCGGTCGGGACCACGAATGACCCCGATTCCGAAGGTTTTTGGACCGGGACGACCTCGATCCAGGCCGCGGATGAGCAAGGCTGGGTCGTGTCCGTAACCCCGAGCGGCGCTTGGGTCCCGGCCGTCATCGCCGGCCGGACGGGCGTCGGCATGAGCCAGCGGGCGCAGAGCTTCGTTACGGACGAAGCGGAGAATCCCTTCAATGTCATCACGCCGGGAAAACGGCCGCGGGCGACCTTGACGCCGGGCCTGGCGATGAAAGACGGCCGGCCGTATCTGTCGTTCGCCGTCCAAGGAGGCGACACCCAGGATCAGAACCTCCTCCAGTTCTTTCTCGACATGGTCGAGTTCGGGATGAACGTTCAGCAGGCCTGCGAAGCGCCGAACTTCACCAGTTATCAGATGCGCAATTCCTTCGATCCCCATGACTCCTGGCCCGGAAAGATCGAGGTCAACGAGAAGGTCGCGTCCGGCATCCGCGAGACGCTCAAAGCCATGGGCTACAAGCTCGATATCAAGAGGTACACCTCGGGGCCGATCAACGCCATCTTCTTTGATTGGACGCACGGTACGTTCTGGGGCGGGTCAAGCAATTATGGCGATGATTACGGGGTCGTTTGGTGAAGACGGGGAAGATGAACGAAGACGAAAAGAACGCCTTGAACTGGTTGGGCGCCGAGCCTTCGAAGATCGGCTCATAAAGACCGAAGAGAACCGAGGCGGAACGACTTCCAACCGCCAAGGAAAGCCCCCATTCATTGTCTAATAGAGTATAGAGAAGGGTCTGGCATAAGAAGAATCTTAAAAATGGGGCTGTCCTATGCGCTGTCCGAAATTGGTGACAGGGGGGTGGCCCGAGAAGGAACTTATCAGGCGGGCCAAATTGGCATATTTCTTGTATAATGATGAACGGAGCCTAAAATATTACCTAAGAGGTTATACTTGACAAAATCGATAGGAATACATAAATTTAGGCTTGTCGCCGGACTCATCCCTCATGACATGAAACATGACATGAAAAAGGAGGACTGACATGACGTCAAGACGATGGTTCCCGATAGCTCGTCGCTTCGCCCTCGTGGCCGTTCTGGCCGCCGTTGGCGCGGGCCTGACTCTCCAGCCGGCCTTCGGCCAGTATTTCGGCCGGAACAAGGTCCAGTACGAGAAGTTCGAGTACAAGGTCCTGAAGACCGAGCATTTCGATATCTACTTCTATCCCGAAGAGGAAGAGGCCGTGCGCGTGGCCGCCCAGATGGCCGAGCGCTGGTACAAGCGCTTTTCGCGGCTTCTCAACCACGACCTTCGCGGCCGGCAGGCGCTGATCATGTACGCCAGCCATCCGCAGTTCGAACAGACGACCGTCCTGCCCGATGTCTTGGGCGAGGGAACGGGCGGCGTCACGGAGTCCAACAAGCGCCGGATTATCCTTCCTTTCGGCGGGACGCTGGCGGACACCGACCACGTCATCGGCCACGAGCTCGTCCACGCCTTCCAGTACGACATGTCCGCGGTCATGAACAACCGCTCCGGCAATCCGGGCGGGTCGGGCGTCGAACGCGCCCCCCTCTGGTTCATCGAAGGCCTGGCCGAATACCTTTCGATCGGGCCCATCGATACGAACACGGCCATGTGGATGCGGGACATGATCCGGAAGAAGAAGGTCCCCACGATCAAGGACCTCCGCGATCCGTACAAGTATTTTCCCTATCGCTATGGCCATTCGGTCTGGGCCTACATCGGCGGAAAATGGGGCGATCTCGTCGTGGCCAAACTGATGAAGGACGTCTGCCGCGGTTTCGATTACGACAAGGCCTTGGAAAAGACCTTGGGGCTGAAGTTGGACAAGCTCTCCGCGGAATGGCAGGAAGCGCTGAAAAAGGACTATGCCCCGCTCGTCCAGTTCACCCAAGGCCCGGCGACGATCGGGAAGCTCCTGATCAAGGGCAGTGAAAACGACCCGTATAACGTCGCCCCCGCCTTGAGCCCGGACGGGAAAAAGCTCGTCTTCGTCTCGTCCCGCGAATTGTTCGCCATGGAGATGTTCATGGGCGACGCCAAGACCGGCAAGGTGACCAAAAAGCTGACCAGGACGGCCATCGATTCCCATTTTCAAAGCATTCAGTTCATCAACTCGGCGGGTTCGTGGGACTTCGCCGGCCAGCGATTCGTCTTCGGCGCCGTGATCGAAGGCAAGCCCGTCCTCGCCTTTCTCGACGCGGAAGGCTCCAAAGCGCGGGACGAGATCAAGTTCCCCGCGCTGGGGGAAATCCTGAATCCGAGCTGGTCGCCGGACGGGAAGCGGATCGCTTTTTCCGGTCTAGCCGGGGGGCTCACCGATATTTACATCTATGACCTCGAGACCAAGGATTTGAGGAACATGACGAACGACCCGTACGGGGACATCCATCCGGCTTGGTCGCCCGACGGCCGCTGGATCGCCTTCGTCACGGAGCGTTTCAACACGCAGCTCAAGACCATGACCATCGGGGATTGTCAACTGGGCCTGATGAATCCGGAGACAGGCGATGTCAAGCCGGTAACCACGTTCAAGGAGGGCAAGAAGATCAATCCGCAATGGACGGCGGATTCCAAATCCCTCTATTTCGTCTCCGACCGCAACGGCATTGCCAACATCTACCGGATGGACATCGCTTCCGGCGGAATCGCCCAGGTGACGAACCTCTACACCGGCGCGAGCGGCATCACCAGCTTGAGCCCGACCTTCTCGATCGCCGCTAAATCCAACGACATCCTCTACAGCGTTTATGACAACGGAAACTTCAGCATCTACTCCATCGAGCCCCAAGCCCTGCTGGCCGCCAAGCCTGTCGCGGAGCTGACGGCGGCCGCCTCGCCCTCCGTCCTGCCTCCCCAGGACCGCAAAGGCTCGGAGATCCTCGGTCTTTTAAAGACCTCGACCTTCGGGCTTCCGGACGCGGACAAATTCACGATCGTTCCCTATAAGCCGAAGTTGACGCTCGACTATGTCAGCCCTCCGACCGTGGGTGTGGGCTATGACCGTTACTACGGCGCTTATGGCGGAGGCGGCATCGCTCTCTATTGGAGCGACATGCTCGGCTGGCATAACCTGGTGACGATGGCCCAGGTCTATAACCGGCTCATGGACTCCTCGTTCATGGTCGCTTATCAGAATTCCAAGAACCGGCTGAACTGGGGTTTCGTCGCCCAGCGATCTCCTTATGTCTATGGAGATTACTCTTACGGCACGGACGGATACACCTACATCGAACAGGAGATCCTCTACCGGCAGATCTATTACGATGTCGGCGGTTTCGCCTCTTATCCCGTCAGTCCGATGCAGCGGTTCGAGCTGTCGGCCGGCTACGATTATATCCAGTTCAATAACGTCATTTACACGAGCGTTTACGACGCCTACACCGGGGAGCCGATTGTCATCGATGACCGGACCGACCTGCCGTCGCCGCCCGGCCTCCATTTAGGATACGCGGCGGCCTCTCTCGTCTATGACAGCTCCTTCATGGGCGCCACGGGTCCGATCCTCGGCCAGAGCTACAGATTCCAGGTCTCGCCGACGTTCGGTTCGCTGAATTACTACACGCTTCTCGCCGATTACCGGAAGTACATCATGCCGGTCAAGCCGTTCACTTTGGCCCTTCGATTCATGCATTACGGCCGCTATGGCAAGGGCGCGGACGATGAGCGGTTGTGGCCCATGTTCATCGGCTACGACTGGTATATCCGGGGGTACGATTACAATTCCTTCCAGACCGATTATGACTCTTTCGATATGAACCGCCTCTTCGGCAGCAAGCTGATGCTGCTCAACCTGGAACTCAGGTTCCCCCTGTTCGGAGCCCTCGGCATCGGGAAGGGCTTCTATGGCATCTTCCCCGTCGATTTCGTCGCCTTCTATGACATGGGCTTGGCCTGGGACAGCCAGTCGAAACCCTGGTTCGTCGGCGGCGGCGACCGCAAGCCTCTCCGGAGCGCGGGACTGGGTCTGCGGGTCAATGTCTTCGGCTATGCCGTCCTCGGCGTGGATTACGTCAAACCGCTCGACCGGCCGCAGAAAGGGTGGTACTGGCAGTTCAGCTTCTATCCCGGATTCTAGAAAAACACGAGGACACCTCGCCGTCAAGGGACGAGCCTTCGCGGCGGAAGTCAAGGGACGAGCCTTCGGCTCGCCACTCGCCCGTGGCTTTTAACCACGGGCGAGTACGGCGGAAAGGACCCCCGGGCAAAGCCCGGGGCACTCACCCGCGATGTAAATACGCGGCTGAGTACGGCGGAAGCGGATCCCCAGACAAAGCCTGCCCTCATTCGCTTCGCGAATGAGGACTACAAAGCCCGGGGCCCCTGCTGCCGCCCCGGCCGCCGTCGGCCAAGGCCGGGCGGAACGTTCAGCCCGGTGAACTCCCGAACCCGATTTTCCGTATATCGCAAGTGAGATCAAGTTCGTTATTCGCGTCAGGAGGCAACCATGGCCGATGAACAAAAAAACG
>JAUYDS010000147.1 GCA_030691735.1 Candidatus Aminicenantota bacterium | reverse complement strand
CCTTCTCGGCGGCTCAGAACTCGCTTCCCGGCTTCTTAATAACGGGAGTACGCCGGGAAGCTCGATCATGCTTCGCCGGCCGATCTCTTCCGGATCGGCTGTCCTCGAAGGACAGCTCGGAAAGGCTAAACCCTCCATGGTCGCTCAGCCGTTTCCCGATCTCGTCGTTCGGTTCAATCCGTGAATTGAGCGTTCGCCCGCTTCTTCGCTCGCTAATTGATAAATATGGCGACATATTCCTATCCTCAGCTATAAAAGAAGCG
The DNA here is from genome assembly GCA_030691735.1 of Candidatus Aminicenantota bacterium. Classification (GTDB taxonomy): domain Bacteria; phylum Acidobacteriota; class Aminicenantia; order Aminicenantales; family UBA4085; genus JAPKZI01. The sequence continues at coordinate 36,801 of JAUYDS010000147.1, read as the reverse complement.
CTCAATAAAGCTCTTATTATTAACTTGGGCGAGGGGGAAGAAAGCGAAGCGACCACAAGGATATCTCGCCGCTGCGGTTCGGTTTTTTCGGCGGACGATTCAAGGACGCGACGGCAGGGTTGGCCCCAAGGCCCCCATAGCGGAGGGGGGTCCCATCGGCTTAGCCGATGGGGGGAACCGACGGGACTGGTTCCCCAGGGGGCCGGGGGCCAACTCTGTCGCCGCGTCGACTATTTGTATTAGCCGCCGGAAAAACCGAACGATGCCGGCGTTAAGATTTCCGCCAGGGAGCGAGATTCTTACCCCGAGCCCTTCTTCACTTGAACTGGATTTTTTCGCGGGTCATGAGATAAACGGAGCGCTGAAGGCCGAGGGCCCGCTCGACGACATCCTGGGGCCGGAGCGACCGTTGGGGACTGAAGGCGATCTTCAGGACGACCTTGTGGGATGACGCGTCCACGAAGATCTCTTGAAGCAGGTCGGGCTTGCCCGGCCGGTATTCGTCGATCAGGCGTGCCGCGATCTTTTCCGTCTTTTCCTCGGGGTCTCCCTCCCCTTTCCCGACGGCCAGTCCCTCTCCTGCTTCGGCGGTGTCGAGATCGAGCGAATAGACCATCGACGAGATCCGCTCGGTCAATGAGCGCGCGCCGGCGTCGATCCGCTTCAGCCCGAAGAACTGGATCCCGGACGGCGCGCGGCGGTTGAGGACGTCCACGAATTCCCGCTCCTCAAGATCCGCCGGGGATTTGAATTCGAACGATTCGTCTTCGCCCGTCATGCCCAGCGGCAGGGCCGGGACGAAGGACATCTGCATTTTCGGATGGAAACCCTCGGAGAACACGGCCTCCACGCCCGCCCGTTTGAATGTCCGCTGGAGGATGTTGAGAAGGTCGTTGTGGGACACGAATCGAGCTTGTCCCCCCTTCGCGTAGAACGCTTGATACCGGGTCACCGTTTCCGTCCGGCGCCCCAAGGTCGGACCCGGACGATCGCTGACCTCGATCTTCGCTTTGAATTCCCTGTCGATGTCAGCCATGAAATCGCAGCCGCGACAGCGGCCGCACGACGTTTCCAGGCAGGAAGGCGAACGTTCGGACCTCATCGCTTTCGCCAGTTCGTCCTGAAGGAATCCCTTCTTGACTCCCGTCTCGATGTGGTCCCAGGGGAGGCCTGAGTTCAGATCCAATTCCCCCAAGTACGTTCGGGGATCGACGCCGGTCTCGTCAAAGGCCCGCAGCCAGAGGGGAAATTGGAAATGGTCCCGCCAGCTATCGAATCGGGCCCCGTGGCCCCAGGCCGTGCGCAGGACGGCGGACAGACGGCGGTCGCCCCGGGAGAATACGGCCTCAAGGAAAGAACTATCGACGGGATGGTCCTTGATCTGAACATGGCGCTTCGTCTTCAAAAGACGTTTGAGATAGGACTGCTTCTCGCGGAGCGCCTCTTCCGTTTCCATGGCCGCCCATTGAAAAGGCGTGTGGGGCTTGGGGATGAAGGAGGAGACGCTCATGTTGATCCGGGGCGGCGAAGCCATGATCTCCCGGCCGCGCGCCGTGAGTTCGTCGATCAGAGCCGCGATTCCGCGAAGGTCCTCTTCCCGTTCCGTGGGAAGGCCGATCATGAAATAGAGTTTCAGCAGTTTCCAGCCTTCGCGGAACGCGTTCTCTGCGGCGTCCCAAATGTCCTGATCGTTCAGATCCTTGTTGATCACGCCGCGTAACCGTTCAGAGCCCGCCTCGGGAACGAGCGTGAACCCCGTCTTCCGGACCTTGATGATGTCGCGGATGATCTCCGCCGAAAGACCTTTGGGCCGTAAGGAAGAGAGCGACAGGGAGACATGGTCCTTTTCCAGGCTGTTCATCAACGTCCGAATGGTTTCTCCGAGGTACGGATAATCGCTCACGGAGAGCGAGAACAGCGACGCATCCTCGTAGCCCGTCGCCTTGACGCTTTCGAAGATGCAGTTCACGACATAAGATGGATCCTTGATCCGGTAGGGGGCATAAAGGCTCGTCGCCTGACAAAACCGGCATTTGTGAGGGCAGCCGCGCGCGACTTCGACGGCGACCCGGTCGAAGACGGCCCGGACATTGGGGACGACGATGTCGGCGGGAAAAAAAGAACGGCTGAAGTCGCGAAGGACGCGTTTGCGAACCGTGGCCGGCGCGCCGGTCCTCGGCCTGACCGTCTGGAGAGAACCGCCGGCCGGGAGAAAAACCTCATAGAAGGACGGGACATAGACGCCGGGGATACGGGCGAGTTCCCTCAGGATGTCTTTACGGGACGCTGCCGCGCCTTTCATGTCCGCGCATTTCCCGATGATTTCCGGAACCGCCTCTTCCCCGTCGCCGATGAGAAAAAGGTCGAAGACGTCGGCCACTGGCTCGGGATTGAAAGCGGCCGGGCCTCCGGCGATCACCAAAGGATGCCGGAGATCCCTCTCCTCCGCAAACAGCGGGATCCCGCCCAGGTCGAGGATCGTCAGGATATTGGAGTTATTGAGCTCATACAGGAGCGAAAAGCCGATGATATCGAATTCTGCCAGAGGGATCTTGTTTTCGAGCGACCGGAGCGGCGCTCCGCGTTCCCGGAGTTCCCGTTCGAAGTCCGGCCAGGGCGCGAAAACGCGTTCGGCCAGGGCGAACGGAAGAGCGTTGATCAAGGCATAGAGGATCTTCTGGCCGAGATAGGACATGCCGATTTCGTAAACGTCGGGGAAGGCGAGGGCCACTTTGACCTTGGCCCGCGCCGGGTCCTTGCGGACCTCGTTCCATTCGCCTCCGGTGTAGCGGCCCGGCTTTTCGACCGCCGGCAGGATCCCGTCCAGGACGCCCCTAGCGGCTCCGTCAGACATTGACGAATCTTCTCATCTTAACGTTGACGACCAGTCCCACGGCGACGAACGTCGTCAGGAGCGACGACCCTCCATAGCTGAGCAGAGGGATCGGGATCCCGGTGATCGGAAACAGACCGACGATCATCATCACGTTGAACAGGAATTGAAAGGTCAGCAGGCAGGCGGCCATGAAGACGATGTACATGCCGGCCCGATCCCTGGATTTCCCGACGGATCGGAAGATCCTGGCCAACAGGGAGAAATAGGTCAGGAGGACGATGAAGACGCCGAGGAAGCCGAACTCCTCCCCCAGCACCGAAAAGATGAAGTCCGTATGGCGGGCCGGAAGAAATCGCAATTGAATCTGCGTTCCTTTTTTAAAACCTTTGCCCGCCAGGCCCCCGGATCCGATGGCGATCTTCGATTGAAGGACGTGATAGCCCGACCCCCGCGGGTCCTGACCGGGATTCACCAGCGTCGTCAATCGTTGTTTCTGGTAGTCCTTCAAGAAGAAATTCCATCCGACGAAACCGGAGACGACCGTGATGATCAGCAGAAGGGCCAGCGTCTTTCTGTTCATGCCGGCGAGGAGGAAGCTGGCCAACAGCAGGGGCAGAAAGCAGACGGCCGTGCCCAGGTCCGGCTGAACGGCGATCACGGCGACCGGCACGAAAACGACCGCGCCGCTGAGAGCGGCGAACTCGAGACTCAGATAGGTCCGCTGGAATTCAGAGAAGATCCGGGCCAGGACGAGCAGGACCACGACCTTGGCCAGCTCGGACGGTTGTCCGCCGATGATCGCCAGGTGGATCCAGCTCTTGGCTCCGGAGATCACTCGCCCGAAGATCAGCAATCCGCCAAGGAGAAGGAGGAACAGGACGTAAAGATAAGGAGAGAAGCCGACCAAGAGTTTGTAATCGATCGAAAGAACCAGGAAGAGCACGCCGAGGCTGATAAGCAGCCAGATGATCTGTTTGACGTAGAAATTCCCATTCTGATAATGCGAAGAACTATAGATCAAAAGGATTCCGATGACCGAGTTCACGAGCAGGAGCCCGATGAGGACCCAGTCAATTTCGCGGAGTTGGACTCTGTCGATCATGATATTTGGTCTTGTAAAGCTTGAAAATCTGGCCGGCCATCGGGGCGGCCGTGGCGCCGCCCATGCCTCCGAACTCGATCAGGACGGTCACGACGACCTGCGGATCGTTGCGGGGGGCGAAGCCGGTGAACCACGAATGCGTTTTTTTCAGCGCCCCGCCCAAGCGTTCGGCCGTTTCCCGCCCGATCCATTGGGTGGACCCCGTTTTGGAACAGACATCGAAGGCCTCGACCTTGGCCGCCTGGCCCGTCCCTCCCGCATTCGCCGAGCGCCACATCCCTTCGATGACCTGTTCGAAGATCGCGGCCGGGATCTTCGTCGTCTCCGTGAAGGGCGCCGCGTCCAGGAGAACATGGGGTCGAACCTTCCGGCCTCGGTTGGCGATCAAGGCCGTCATCGCCGCGACCTGGACCGGCGTGACCTGAAGCGGCCCTTGGCCGATGGCTACGGAGATCGTTTCTCCGGGGTACCAGGCCGTTTTCTGGGTTCTCTGCTTCCAGCCGGTGCTCGGGACCAGACCTTCCTTCTCGCCGGGGATGTCGATCCCCGTTCTTTTTCCCAGACCGAGCTGTTCGGCATAGCCGGCGATCGCGTCGATGTTCATCCGCCGGCCGATATTATAGAAATAGACGTTGCACGATTGCCGGATCGCCTCATAGAAATTGAGCGTGCCGTGGCCGGGCTCGGACCAACAATGGAACGGCCGGCCGTAGATCTCGATGACGCCGCCACAGAAGAACGTGGTCTGATCGGTGATCGTCCGGCTGTCCAGCGCGGCGGCGGCCATGACCAGCTTGAAGATGGAGCCGGGAGAGTACTGTCCTTGGAGGGCCCGGTTGACGAGGGGGGTGTCGGGATTGTTGGCCAGCGCCATCCACTCCTCGGGCGTGAAGCGGTTGACGAACTTGTTGGGGTCATACGTCGGATAGCTGGCCAGGGCCATGACGCCGCCCGTTTTCGCGTCCAGGGCCACGATGGCCCCCTCCTTCCCCGCCAGCAGCTCTTCCGCCTTCGCTTGAAGATCGTAATCGATGGCCAGGGAAAGCTTCGGTCTCTGTTGGGGTTCGATGCGATCGAGCTCGTCCCGCTTCCGGCCCAGGCTGTCCACGACTTCGACGATCTTGCCGTCCACGCCCGCCATGCGCGCTTCGTAGCTGTTCTCGATCCCGGTTTTTCCGACCATCTCCCCGAGCCGGCGGTCTTTGAAGGTCGTCCGAAGCTCGTCCGGCGTCAGTTCCTGTATATAGCCGAGGACATGAGCGGCCAGGTTGGCGAACGGATAGAACCGTTTTGGCTCGGTCTCGATGACCAGTTCGGGCAGGTCCATCTTTCGGCCTTCGATCAGGGCGACATCCTCAAGGGTCAGATTGTCTTTCACGACGATCGGTTTGAATAAAGGCAAGGACCGGTATTTTTCGATGCGCTGTTTCAAAACCTCTTCCTCAAGTCCGAGGAGCAGGCTGATCTTCCGGCAGGAGTCCTCGAAGTTCTTGCTGTTCTCGCGGATGATGGACGCCTTGAACGAAGCGATGTTGTTGGCCAGCACGACCGATCCCCCGCGGTCGGTGAGAACGGCGCGCGGCGCCGGAACGATGACCTCGCGGGTCCGGTTGGCCTCCGATTGGTTCCAATATTTTTTGTAGTCGAGGATCTGGGTCTTCCAATAATAGAACGCCACGAAGATAAAGAGGACCTCGATGAGGATGAAGACGACACGGGACCTTGTCAGGAGATGGGAGACGTCTTCGTAGATCGGGCTATCTCTCATAGCGGGTCTTGATCCTGCGATGAATCGGATAAACGACAGTCGCCAGCGCGGCCGTGACGAGGGGTTGGGCGAGGAGGAATCCGCCGCCCCAGGGGAAACCCTCCGAAAAGACGGCGGACAACAGCACCCAGAGACCGAGGTCCAGGGCGCCCATGAGCCCCGTGAAAACGAACAGGCGGCCGATCGGCAGGACGTTCATCTTTCGTGAGATGAATCCCGACAGGAAACCGGTGACCGTATTAGCCAGACCGCTCAGTCCGAAGATGCCCAGGGAAAAGGAATCGACGACGAGACCGCAGGCCATGCCCAAGACCGCGCCCTGCGTCTCGCCTTCGATCAGGCCGAAGAGAATGACCGCCACGGTGAAGACATTGACGCAAATGAGGAGCGGCACGGAGATCTGACGGAGCGCGGCGGTGAGGACGAAGGCCGCCAGGATCGTCAGCCCGCCTTTGATGAGGGGTTTCATGGTCGTCGAATCCTAGCGCATCCCTTCGATCTTCTGGGTGATGACGGCGACATGGCTCAGTTCGCGGAAATTCAAATGGGGCTCGACCTCGATCCTCTTGAACAGAGAGTTGTCGGTCGCGATGGACAGGATCTTTCCGACCTTGAGGCCCGGAGGAAAGATCTTGTCGAAGCCGGAGGTGAACAGCTCCTCGCCCTCGACGAGCTGTTCGTTCGTCGCCAGAACGTATTTGAACCAACACCTCCCTCCCTTGGCGTTTCCGGAGAGCTGGCCGACGACCTTGTTCGTTTCCGACAGGACGCCGATCGAGCTGTTGTCGTCCGTGAGGAGTTGGACGGTCGCCTCCCGGGGCGAGATCGGGGTCGTGACCCGGCCGACGAGATTCCCGTATCGGTCTAGGACGGGCATGTTGCTCGTCAGGCCGTGATTCGATCCTTTGTCGATGATGATGGATTTATATATATCGGAAGCGTCCACTCCGATGACCGCCGCGACGAGGAAAGATTTCTGAAGTGTCGCCAGGGCCGTCTCCATCTCCTTCGTTTCCTTGAGGGCGGAGAGCGCGTTGGTCAGCAGCGTGTTCGTCTGGCGGACGTGGAAGAGCTCGTCCCGCAGCGTTTGGTTCTGGGCTTCCACGCGACGCAGATAGATGTATCGGTCCCAGATCCGCCCGGTCGTCGCGAACAGCCCGTGAACGGCCCGCTGGACGGGAGCAAAGACGAAAAAAACCGCCTTTTCGAGATAGCTCGGCTCTTCCCCGAGCGGCACTTGGATCGAGATCAGGACGAGTTGAGCGAAAAGAAGTCCCGCAAAGATCAGCGATTTTTTCTGTTCTTTCAGAAAGCGGGGCATTCCATTTCTTCGGATTAGGTGACGGAGATCTTCTTCAAGAGCTCCAAGTCGTCGAGCATCTTGCCCGCCCCGAGTACGACCGTCGTCAGAGGATCTTCGGTGATGAAGACGGGCAGCTGCGTTTCCTCGCGGATCCGCTTGTCGAGGTTCTTGAGCAAGGCCCCTCCGCCGGTCAGGATGATGCCCCGGTCGATGATGTCGGCCGAGAGCTCGGGCGGCGTCTTTTCCAGGGCTATCCGGACGGCGTTGACGATCGAAGCGACGACGTCCTCCAGGGATTCGCGGATCTCCTGATCGTCGATGACGATGGTCTTCGGGATCCCTTCCCGCAGGTCCCGGCCCTTGATCTCCATGGTCAAGGGCTCATCGAGCGGATAGGCCGAACCGATCTGGAGCTTGACCATCTCGGCGCTCTTCTCTCCGATGAGAAGGTTGTATTTCTTCTTGAGGTACTGAATGATGGATTCGTCCATCTCGTTGCCGGCGATGCGGATGGAATGGTTGAAAACGATGCCGTTGAGCGAGATGACGGCGATATCCGTCGTCCCCCCGCCGATGTCGACGACCATATTCCCGGTCGGCTCGGAGATCGGAAGGCCCGCGCCGACGGCCGCCGACATGGGCTGTTCGACGAGATAGACCTCAGTCGCTTTGGCCCGCATGGCCACGTCCTTCACGGCCCGGCGCTCGACCTGGGTGATGCCGGTCGGGATGCCGATGACGATCCGCGGCCGAAGCAAAAAGCCGCGGTTGTTGGTCGCCTTTTTAATGAAATAATCGAGCATCTTCTCCGCGATCTCGAAATCGGCGATGACGCCGTCGCGCATCGGCTTGATGGCCAGGATGTTGGCCGGCGTTTTGCCGAGCATGGCCTTGGCCCGGCTGCCGACGGCCTCGACCTTGCCGCTCTGGCGGTTGATGACGACGATCGAGGGCTCCTGGATGATGATGCCCTTGCCCTTGAGATAGACGAGCGTATTGGCCGTCCCCAGGTCGATGGCGAGGTCGCAAAAGAGCCGGCTCTTGGCCCAGCGGATTAAGCCCATAGGGATTTTCATCTATTCAAGGGAGTTATTTAGCACATTTCGGCCTCCGGCGCAAATAAAATCGTGCCCTGACCATCGAACAGTTTCCAAGACGAGGGGGACACGATACCCTGTCCCCGTCTTTTTAAACCGCATTCAACCGATCATCTCATCGTCTCCAAAGGGGACAGGGAATCATGTCCCCGAAACCGTCCGACGGTCAGAATCGTGCGCGCTTGACTATTTTGATCGAATTCAAATATACATAGGGCATCGATTCCGCTTAAAGGAGTGTGAGGATGAGCCATCAACCGTATGTGCCCGAAAAGACCGAGATGAGAGAATTCACGTTCAAGGCGCTGATCATCGGCCTCGTCCTGACCGTCGTCCTCGGCGCGGCTAACGCCTACCTCGGCCTGCGGGCCGGGATGACCATCGCCGCCACCTATCCGGCGGCGGTCATCGGCATGGCCCTGCTCAAGCTGATGAAAGGCTCGATCCTCGAGGAGAACATCGCCCGGACCGTCGGCTCGATCGGCGAGTCCGTCGCGGCCGGGGCCATTTTCACCATCCCGGCCTTTCTCATCTCCGGGGCCTGGTTGAAATTCAACACCTTCGACGCCTATATCAAATCCTCGGCCCTGATGTTCGTCGGCGGGTTCTTGGGGATCATGTTCGTAACCTTCCTGAGACGGGTGATGGTCACCGATCCCGACCTCGTCTTTCCCGAGTCCGTGGCCGCGGCCGAGATCCACAAGGCCGGCCAGAAAGGCAGCGCCGGGGCCAAGCATCTTTTCCGGGCCATGGGTCTGGGCTCTCTGTTTTACGCCCTGGGTGTCGTCCAGCTCTTCGCCGCAAGCAAGGATTTCATCCTCAAGGTCGGAAAGCTCGGAGCGAGTTTCGTCCGCTTGGGCGCGGCCGAAGACGCGGCGAAGATCGGCACCGGCGGCACGGTGGCCGTGTCGGGCCCGGGCATCTTTCCCGCCTACCTCGGCGTCGGGTATATCATCGGCCCGAAGCTCGCCTCCTTGAACTTCGCCGGCGGCGTTCTGGCCTGGGGCCTCTTCGCCCCTCTGCTCATGTATTTCCTCGGCCCGCAGCTCATCAGCGCCTTTTACGGTCCGGGAGTGGCCATGGCCGATGTCGCCTGGCCGGACATGGTCACGAACGTTTGGAAATTCATCATCCGGCCGATCGCCGTCGGAGGCATGCTCGTCGGCGCCGGCTATACGCTTTTCAGGATGCGCAAGAACCTGGCCAACGGGCTGAAGCGTTCGTTAGGGGACGTCAAGAAAGCGGCCGGCCAAACCGAAGTCTCGTCCCGACTCGAAAAGGACCTGAACATCAAGGTTGTCTTGGGCGGATTGGCCTTTATTTTCGTCCTGATGATCTTCGTTTACAAGATCTTCGCCGGAGCGATCGGACCCGCGATCCTGGCCGCGGTCGTCATGGCCGTCGCGGGATTCTTCTTCGCCGCCGTTTCCGGGAACCTCGTCGGCACGATCGGCTCGTCGAACAACCCGATCTCCGGACTGACGTTATCGACATTGATCATCGCCGCCCTGCTCATGGTCGTCGCCGGCGCATCCGGGATCAGCGGCGTGGCCGCCGTCCTCGGTGTCGCCGCCGTGGTCTGCGTTTCCTCAGCCGTGGCCGGAGAAATGCTCCAAGATCTCAAGGTCGGGCACATCCTGGGCGGCACGCCCTGGAAGATGCAGGTCGGGAACATCTTCGGCATCCTCCTCTCCTCTCTCGTCCTCTACTTCCCCTTGATGCTTCTCCATGGGGCCTTCACCTTCGGCAGCAAGGAACTGCCCGCGCCCCAAGCCGGCCTCATGGCCGCCTTGGCCAAGGGCATCGTCGGCGGCGAGATGGCCTGGCCTCTGGTCATCGTCGGGATGCTCATGGGCTTCGCCCTCATCCTCGTCCAGGTCAAGTCCCCGATGCTCGTCGCCGTCGGGATGTACCTCCCGCTCGAAACCACCTTCGCCATCTTCTGCGGCGGCATGATCAAGGGGATCGCGGATAAGGTCATGGCCAAGCGTCAGCTCAACGACGCTCAGAAAGCCCGCGTCGGTAACGTCGGCATCCTGCTCGCCGCCGGATTGATCGCCGGAGAAGCCTTGACCGGACTTCTGCGGGCCTTGTGGAAGTTCCTCTTCCTCCAAAAGGCCATCGGATTCGACATCCCGAAGATCTTCGTCGAGCCGAACTATCTCATCGGACTGGTCGTCCTGGCGCTCATCGCATTCTATCTGATCGCCGTGCCTTTAAAGAACCGCGGCGCAGCCGATGAGCCGGCGCCGCCGTCGGCCGTGATCTGAGGCGCTCGAGGACCAAAAAAAAGGGGACGCGTCCCTTTTTTTAGGGGGCGTGTGCTTGTCACGAGTCCCCGTAATTCGCAGACACATACCGAATTGGCATGAATTCGGTATGTGTCTGCGAATTATATGTCTCCGTTTTTTTATGCTAAAATAGTCCTGGAAAAACGATTATGGCCGTTCTCAACATCCTCAAGCTCGGGCATCCGACGCTCGTCAAAAAAGCCGAGCCGATTGAAAAAATCGATGATGCCGTCCGCCGCCTCGCGGCGGACATGATCGAGACCATGCACGCAGCGCCCGGCCTCGGCCTTTCCGCTCCCCAAGTCAGCGTCAGCCGACGCCTGATCACCGTGGACCTGTCCGTCGGAGAGAAAGAGGGCGAGGTGATCGTTCTCGTCAACCCCGAGATCCTCGAGCAGGAGGGCAAGGTGATCCGCGATGAAGGCTGCCTGTCCGTTCCGGAGGTCTTCGAAAAGGTCGCCCGTCCCCAGAAGGTCAAGGTCAAAGGCCTGGATCTCAACGGACGAGAGTGCACCATCGAGGCGACCGACCTGATGGCCCGCGTCCTGTGCCACGAGGTCGACCACATCAACGGCAAGCTGTTCATCGAATGGCTGTCGCCCCTCAAGCGCAATCTGATCAAGAAGAAATTCAAGCGCCAGGCCGAAAAGAGAAAGACCTGATGCGCCTGGTCTTTTTCGGCAGTCCAGAGGCGGCCCTGCCCTCGCTGGCCGCCCTTCTCGGAGAAGGCCATGCCGTTGAGCTGGTCGTCACCCAGCCGGACCGGCCTTCCGGCCGAGGCCGAAGACTGACAGCCGCCCCGGTCAAAAGGTTCGCCCTTGAACGTTCCATCCCCGTCCTTCAGCCGGAGCGCATCCGCAAAGACCCCGCCGCGTTCGAGAAGATCAGGGACGTTCGGGCCGATATCCATGTCGTGGTCGCCTACGGCCAGATCATCCCGGCTTCGATCATCGATCTCCCGCGTCTTCATTCCATCAACGTCCATTTCTCGCTTCTTCCGAGGTACCGGGGCGCTTGCCCCGTCCAATGGGCTCTCCTGAACGGTGAAGAGCGAACGGGGATCACGGTCTTCCGGTTGAACGAGAAAATGGACGAAGGCGAGGTCCTCTCGACGGCCGAGACGGACATCCGCGCCGGCGAGACCGCCGGCGAGCTCGAGGACCGGCTGTCCCAGCTCGGCGCCGAGCTTCTCCTCGACACGCTGGCCCGCATCGATACGATCGTCCCCGTTCCCCAGGACCATGAGCGGGCCACCTTGGCCCCCAAGCTCCGAAAAGAAGACGGGATCATCGATTGGACCGTCGAGGCCGCCCTCGTCGATCGCCGGGTCCGGGCCTTCACCCCCCGTCCGTCGGCTTACGTCCTTTTCAAGGAGCGGCGCCTGATCCTCCTCAAAGGGACGGCCTTGGCCGGGCCGAAGAACGAAGGAGCGCCGGGAGAAGTGGTGGTGGTCCGCCGCGAAGGCATCGATGTCCGCTGTGGGGATCAAGCCCTCTATCGGATTCAGCGTTTGCAGCCCGAAAACAAAGGCCCCATGGACGCGTTCTCCTTCTCTCTGAACGGTCGGATCCGACCTTCGGACGTTTTGATGGGAAGGAGAGGCGAGGATTACTCGTCGAGGAGATAATTATAGGGGTTGACGGGCTTGCTGTTGAGGTGGACTTCGTAGTGGAGATGGGGTCCGAGCGCCTTTCCGGTGTTCCCGACGTTGCCGATCACGTCTCCCCTTTTGACCTTCTGGCCTTCTCCCACGCCGATCTTGCTCAAATGCCCGTAGAGCGTGGTCACGCCGAGCCCATGGCTCAGGGTGATGGAGTTCCCGTAAAATTTGTCGCTGCTGACCGTTAAGACGAATCCATCCGCCGGAGCGATCACCGGATTTCCCCAGGCCGCGACGATATCGATCCCCCAATGAAATGTCTGTTGTCCGGTAAAGGGGTCCGGTCTCACGCCGAAAGCCGAGGAGATCAGGCCTCCGACGACGGGCTTGATGGACGGCGTCGCGGCCAGCCGCGACGATTGGGTTTCGAAGAAGTTCGCCAGCGTGTCCAGATTCTTCTGGATGTCGTCCGTTCTCTGCTGGATGTTCTGGAGGTTACCCGATGAGATCTGGGGCGGCGACGCCGAGAAGACCGGGCCGGACCGGGGATAATCCCCGACCCCCGGGTCCTGCAGCTTATCCGGGGATTTGAAGCCGGCCATAAGGTTGAGGACATCGATTTTGTTCTCGAAACTTTTAGCCTTTTCCTGGAGTGCGCCGATCGAGCCTTCGTACTGCTTGATCGTTTCTTTCTGCTGCTGGTTCTCGCTCAACAAGGCCGAGTATCTGTGGCCGGTAAACTTGATCCGGACGTAGTCGGCCGTCATGCCCAGAATGAACACCCCGGCCACGATCGTCCCCCACAGGGCGAATTTAATGGCTTTCTTGGAAAAAGACAGAGTTCGAGAGTCGGATTTCGTATGAGGAATGATGATCAGCGACAGAAAACTCTTTCCCATGTCATCACAAATACGCTTGAATGATTATCATAAGGCTCTTTTCGATGTCAAGCGAATATTTGGCCCCCTCAGCCGCACAGGACCGATCCTCCGTTGACGTTGATGATCGCTCCGTTGATATGGCGGGCAAGATCAGAGGCCAGGAAGAGGATGGGGCCGGCGATATCCTCGGGCGGGGGGATCCGCTTCAGGGGAATCGATTGCCGGACGCTTTCTTTGAAGGCCGCGTCGCTGAAGACCTCGGCGCACATGTCGGTGTCCACCCAGCCGGGAGCGACGCAGTTGACCCGGATGCCGCTCGGGCCGAGCTCGGCCGCCAGGGACTTGGTCAAGGCGTGCATGGCACCTTTGGACGCGGCGTAGTGGGAATGGAGCGCCTCTCCCCTCACCCCGGCCGTCGAGCCGACGTTGACGATCGAGCCGCGCCCGTTCTTTTTCATATAAGGGACGACCGCATCGCAGAAATAGAACAGGCTGTTGATGTTGACCTCGACCGTCTCTTTCAGGACGGCGCTGTCCATGGCCCCCATCTCTAAGGTGGTCCAGATCCCGGCGTTGTTGACGAGGACATCGATATGGCCCCATGATTTGGCGACCCCCTCCACCATCCGCCGGACCTCGGCTTCCTCGGCGATATCGGCCTTGAAGATCAGACAGCGCCGGCCTTTTTTTTCGACTTCGGCTTTAACTTCGAGGGCGGCTTGCTCCCGGCAGGCGAAATTGAACGCGACATCGCTGCCCGCTTCAGCGAAGAGGATCGCGGCCGCCCGCCCGATGCCTCGAGATCCGCCGGTGATGATCGTCGTCCGGCCTTCGAGATTGATCATATTGGGACTCCCTTCTTCAGGCTTAAAACAAGGAAAAATCCTTCATCTCGTCGAACTGGAGATAGCGGTACACGTCGGCCGAAAACGGAAAGACCTTTTCCTTCATGACGACTAGATATTCCTCCGGCGTGGGGAGCCGGCCTTTGAGCGCGGCGACGGCGGCCAATTCCGCCGACCCGAGATAGACACGGGCTCCGTCGCCCATCCGGTCATCGAAATTCCGGGTCGAGGTCGAAATGATCGTGGCGCCGGGCTTGACCCGGGCCTGGTTGCCCATGCACAACGAGCAGCCCGGGATCTCGGTCCGGGCCCCGACCTGGGAATAGATCGAGTAGAAGCCCTCTTTCTTGAGCTGGATCTCGTCCATTTTCGTCGGTGGAGTGATCCAGATGCGCGTTCCCGGATAGGCCGCTTTATCAAAGATCCTCCCCACAGCGCGGAAATGACCGATGTTAACCATGCACGAGCCGATGAAGACCTCCTCGATCCGGTCCCCCGCGACCTGCGACAGCGGCTTGACATCGTCCGGGTCGTTGGGACAGGCCAGAAGTGGTTCCTTGATCGCGGCCAGGTCGATCTCGAGGACGGCCGCGTATTCGGCGGTCTTGTCCCGTTCAAGAAGGACCGGTTTTTCCAGCCATTTTTCGCAAGCGGAGACTCTTTTCTTGAGGGTCTCCGCGTCCCGGTAGCCCTGCTCGATCATCTTTTTCATCAGAGCGATATTGCTCTTGAGGAACCTGGCCACTTTATCCGGCTTGAGGGCGATGACGCTGCCGGCCGCGGAGCGCTCCGCGGAGGCGTCGGTCAGCTCATAGGCCTGGTCGACGGTCAAGTCCTCGAGGCCTTCCATCTCCAGGATCCGGTCGTTGAAAATGTTCTTTTTCCCCTTTTTAGCGACCGTCAGCCATCCTTCCTGGATGGCGAAGTAAGGGATGGCGTTGACGACGTCCCGCAGGGTGATGCCCGGATTCAGCGCTCCTTTGAAGCGGACAAGAACGGACTCGTACATGTCGAGCGGCATGAACCCCAGCGCGCCGGCGAAGGCCACCAAGCCCGATCCGGCGGGGAGGCTCAGTCCGATCGGGAAGCGGGTATGGGAGTCGCCGCCCGTGCCCATCGTATCGGGCAGGATCAGCCGGTTCAACCAGGAATGGATAACCCCGTCGCCCGGCTTCAGGGCGACGCCTTTCCGCTCGACGATGAACGGAGGAAGCGTCCGGTGCATCTTGACGTCCGCGGTCTTCGGATAGGCGGCCGTATGGCAGAAGGACTGCATGAACAGATCGCATTGGAATTCGAGACAGGCCAATTCCTTGAGCTCATCGGCGGTCATGGGTCCGGTCGTGTCCTGCGAGCCGACCGTGGCCATCCTGGGCTCGCTGGCCGAACCGGGCAGGACTCCGTCGACGCCGCAGGCTTTTCCGACGATCTTCTGGGCCAGGGTGAAGCCCTGGCCCGGCTTCGGCGTCGGATTCACGGTTTTAACGAAGAACGCCGCTTCGGGAAGGCCGAGGACGGCCCGCGCCCGGTTGGTCAGAGCCCGGCCGATGATATAATTCAGGCGACCGCCGGCCCGGAATTCGTCCCTGAGCGACGCCGGTTTCAAAGCCGCTTTCGTCAGGACTTCGCCCGCTTCGTTCCGGATCGCGAGATTTTTCAGGTCGAGGACGATGGCCTGGCCCGTCCTCAGACCCGTCACATCCGTCTCGCCGATCGGCAGCCCGCCGGAGTCCTCGGTCGTATTGAAGAAAATGGGAGCGATCTTGCCGCCCAGAACTATGCCCCCCCGCCGTTTGTTGGGGACGAAAGGGATATCTTCGCCGATGTGCCACATCAAGGAATTGCAGGCGGATTTCCGGGAGGAGCCCGTTCCCACCACGTCCCCGACGAACACGACCCGGTGGCCTTCGGCCTGAACCTGGGCGATGGTCTTGATCCCGCCAGGGAAACGGGTTTCGCCCATCGACAGGGCATGGAGAGGAATGTCGGGGCGGGTCGAGGCATGCTTGGCCGGTGAGAAGTCGTCCGTGTTGATCTCGCCGTCGACCTTGAAGACCCTCAGCCTGAGGGCCTCGGGGAGCTCGGGCCGCGAAAGGAACCACTCGCCGTCCGCCCAGGACTTGAGGATCTCGCGGGCATATTTGTTTTTAGGGGACAACTGGACGATGGCCTCGAATCCGCCGTAGACCAGGACGATGGACTTCAGAGCTTCGGCGGCCTTCGGGGCCAGTCCCGGGTCCTCGAGGAACGCAATCAGCGGCCCGACGTTATAGCCGCCGCGCATGGTCCCCAGCAGGAAGAGAGCATCCTCGCCCGAAACAACCGGGGACGCGGCTTCCTTTTTGGCCACTCGGACCAGCCATTCGGCCTTGACCTTCGCCGCCGGGTCGACGCCGGGCGCGACGCGGTCTTGGAGAAGATGGAGAAGAACCTCCGCCCGTCCTCCGGGCGGATTCTGGAGGAGGTCGCAGACCTCCTTCGTTTCGTCCGGATTCAGCGGCAGCGGAGGGATCCCCAGGGCTTTCCGTTCGGTTTCCTGTTTAAAATAGTTGTCCAACATGGCCGGCTCCTAATACCAGATTTCTTCGTTAAAGCGAGACGACTCTTCGAGTCGGATCGCCACGTCGCTGCGCTCCTCGCGATGACAACTTCATTTAGTATATAAAACGGCGGCGGAAAATTGTCAAAATGATTTTTTCCCCGAGGGCCTGTCCTGTTGCTTTTCCTCTCTAAAAATTATAGAATTTTTGTTCTCAATTATTCCGTTCATTAATTTTGGAGGGAGGACGATATGATGGATAAAGCTGCTATCGACCGGGCCACCGCCCATTTCGGCAAATTGCTCGAAGTCCAGATGAACCGCATGGAAAAGATCAAGGCCATGCCCGACTGGATCGATTACGGCAAGATCAAACCGATCCGGATCGGGATCCTCGCCGGCGACGGCATCGGACCGTTCATCGCCACCGAGTCCAAGCGTGTCCTGCATTTCCTGCTCAAGGACGAGGTCGCCAACGGAAAAATCATCATCAAGGACATCGAAGGATTGACGATCGAGAACCGCGCCGCCCACAAAAAGGCCATCCCCGACGACGTCCTGGCCGAGATCAAGAAATACCACGTTACGCTCAAGGGCCCCACGACCACGCCCCGCAAGGGCGATCCCTGGCCCAACATCGAGAGCTGCAACGTGGCTGTGCGGAAAGAGCTCGACCTCTTCGCCAATGTCCGGCCGGTCCGCGTGCCCAAACAGGGGATCGACTGGATCTTCTTCCGCGAGAACACCGAGGACCTCTACGCCCTCGGACCTTACGGTATAGAAGTGGACGCCGACATCGCCATCGACTTCCGCCTGATCAGCGCCCCCGGGGCGGACCGCATCTGCCGGCTCGCTTTCGAACACGCCAAGAAACACGGCCGGAAACGGGTGACTTGCGTCACCAAGGCCAACGTCATCAAAACCACGGACGGTCGCTTCCTGGAGAACTTCTACCGCATCGCCAAGGAGTATCCGGGGATCGAGGTCGACGACTGGTATATCGACATCATGACGGCCAAGCTCATCGACGAGAAGCGCCGCCGCGACTTTCAGGTGCTCGTTCTGCCCAACCTCTACGGCGACATCCTGACGGACGAGGCGGCCGAGTTCCAGGGCGGCGTCGGCACGGCCGGGAGCGCCAACATCGGCAAGCAATACGCCATGTTCGAAGCGATCCACGGTTCCGCGCCGCGGATGGTCACCGAGGGCCGGGCCCAGTACGCCGACCCCTGCAGCATGATCCGCGCCGCGGCCATGCTCGCCGGGCACATCGGCTATCCCGAAAAAGGCAAGGCGCTCGAAATGGCGCTCGATATCACCGGCCAGTACGAAAAGCGGATGGTCATCACCGGTCGCGCGTCCGGGGCGACCGGGACCGCTTTCACCGATTACGTCATGGACTGGCTGCAGAGCCCGAAGCTCGCTTCGACCTGGGAAGGCTACGTCAAAGGCTGAGCTTCGGCTCAGACCCGACGAACCATTAAATTCTGAAAAAGGAGATGCGTTGATGAGAAAGAAGATCGCCCTGATCGGCGGCGGCCAGATCGGACAGATTCTGGCCATGCTCGCCGCGCAAAAAGAGATGGGGGACATCGTTCTCCTGGACATCCCCGAGCTCGAGAACCCGGCCAAGGGCAAAGCCCTCGACCTCATGGAGATGGCTCCCCACGGCAACTACGACGCCAACATCGTCGGCACGTCCGACTACAAGGACATCGAGGGCGCCGACGTGGTCATCGTTACCGCGGGCAAACCGCGCCAGGCCGGCATGACCCGCGAAGACCTCCTCGCCGTCAACCTGCAGATCATCACCCAGGTCGCCGCCGGCGTGAAGCAGTCTGCCCCGAAGGCCTTCTGCATCATCGTCACGAACCCGCTCGACGCGATGGTCTATGCCTTTTACAAGCTGACCGGGTTTCCCAAAAACCAGGTCGTCGGCATGGCCGGAGCTCTAGACACGGCCCGCTGGCGCGCCTTCATCGCCATGGAGCTGGGCGTCTCTGTGGCGGATGTGGCCGGAACGGTCTTGGGCGGTCACGGACCGGACATGGTCCCCCTCCCCCGCTTGACCACGGTCGGCGGCGTCCCGTTGAACGAGATCGCCACGAAGGAGC
Source organism: Candidatus Aminicenantota bacterium (assembly GCA_030691735.1). Taxonomy (GTDB): domain Bacteria; phylum Acidobacteriota; class Aminicenantia; order Aminicenantales; family UBA4085; genus JAPKZI01. Next base: position 18,425 of record JAUYDS010000147.1, on the reverse strand, counting down.
AGATCGACAGGCTCGCCACCCGGACCCGGGAGGCTGGCACCGAGATCGTCAAGCTCTTCGGCAAGGGCTCGGCCTTCTTCAGCCCGGCTTGGAGCGCGATCACCATGGCCGAATCCTACCTCAAGAACAAGCGTCGCATCCTCCCTTGCGCGGCCCTCTGCGAAGGCGAATACGGCGTCAAGGGCCTGTTCATTGGCGTGCCCTGCCTGATCGGGGCCAAGGGCATCGAGAAGATCTTCGAGATCAAACTCGCCGACGATGAGAAGGCCATGCTCCAGAAGACGATCGGGGTCGTGGCCAAGACAGTCGAAGAGACCAAGCTCTGATTTTTTCCATTCGACCGAACTGGGGATCCCGCCCCCGGCCCGTGATGACCGCAATCCGGCGCCGGGGGCGGGACGGACGTCCCGCCCCGTGAAAAAACTCAAGATCGATTTTCACACCCACACGAGAGAAGACCGCAAGGACTTCATTCATTATACGGCGCGCGAGCTCATCGACGCCGCCGCGGCGAGGGGCTATGACGCCCTCGCCATCACCAATCACGACATGCTCCTTTTTACCCCCGAGCTCGAACGATACGCTGCCGGGAAAGGAGTCCTGCTGATCCCGGGCATCGAGATCACGGCCGATGACTGCCACGTCGTCATCATCAATCCCCGCTTTTCTCCGGACCCCAAGGGCTATGCGCTGACCGACCTCCAGCGCCTCAAAAACGAGGACAGTTTGATCATCGCGCCTCATCCGTTCTTCCATCTCTTCAAGTCTCTCAAGGCGAGACTCTTTCCGCTCCTGGGCCATATCGACGCCGTCGAGTTCACCTGCTACCACAATTCGCTTCTGAATCTGAATAAAAAGGGCGTCCTTGCGGCGCGGGAGTACGGCAAGCCGCTCGTCGGCAATTCCGACAGCCATAAATTGGCCCAATTCGGGATGACCTATACGCTCGTCGAATCCGAAAAGACCATCCCCGCCATCATCCGGGCCGTCAAGGCGGGCCGCTGCGAGGTCAAGACCCGGCCGATGTCGGGCTGGACCATGCTCCGCCTCATCGTCGACTATCTGACGTTCGAAAGATTGAGACGCTTCATCGACAGGCGGGCCTGACGACGACGCACCGCGGGTTTGCGTCCCGCCCCCGAATCCGCTATAAAGAGCATAGCCCTCTGGGCAAGGAGGAATCGATGAAAAAGGCCATCCTCCTACGCAGGACCGAGCGATCGGGTCTGTTCGGTCCCGTTCAACCTCCGCTTATTTCTTCGTCTCCGCAGGCGGCGGGAGTTCCGCGAACTTCAGAACAATGTCCTTTTCCTGAGCGGCCCGCAAGAGGCGGAATTTCACTTCCTCATCCCACTTGAACCGGGCCAGGGTGGTTCGCAGCTCGTTGATGTCGGTATAGGCCTTGCCGTCGACGGACAGGACAATATCCCCTTTTTCAAAATCCCGGCCCAGGGCGACGCCATCCATGGGCTTGACGTCGATCACGAGATTGTCGATCCCTTTGAACTTCTTAAAGCTCAACCCGACCGAGGGGAACTCGGGTCTCGCCTCCTCATGAACTCCGAAGAGATAATCCCCGAGGCTGCGGGCGACTTGAGCCGAAGGTTTCCCTTTTTCGACGAAGACGCTGATCACGGTTTTGAAGGGCATTTGGCTCTGTTGGTACGCGCGCAGGTTTATGCCCAGGTTATAGATCAGGTGACCGGATCCGGCGAGCACGACCATCTTTTTCCGTTCTTTCCGCGCCCCTTCCAAGGCCTTGGCGGCCATGACGTGGTCCCAGGCGGACTGGGCCCGATAGAGGCCTTCGAACATCATGTCCAGGCCGGCGCCTTTCATCTGGTGCGGAAGGTCGGCGCTCTCGAAGATCGTCCGGATGAGCTGGCGATGCTCGGGATGGGTCAGGTCGGGCTTCGGGACGAGGGCCTTCTCTTCGTCGCGGAGGGCGTCCCAGCCCTGCATCCGGATCTTTGTGATGATCTCCTTGGGCGCGTTGAGCGCATAAACGGGGATCCTGTTCTCTTTGGCGAAAAGGAAGATCTTCCGGTAGTAGGCGAAATTGAAATTCCAGTTGACATACCACTGGGCCTCACGGATGAACTCGTCCTCAGACATGAATCCCAGGCTCCATTTGGTCAGGACGTCCTGGCACGTCGCCGGGAACATTTCCAGGCCGATGGCGAGCGCGCGGTCTTGTTCGTAGAGAGCCTGGATGATCTTGAGCTGGAGGTCGTGCATGGCGAGGGAGTTGTGCGTCTCACCGACATGGATGAGCTGGCTTCCCTTCATCTCTTGGATCATCTTGGCGAATGGAATGGGCTTGCCCGTCTCGACCGAATAGAGCTCGTCGGAGGCGACCTCCAAAATTTTGTCCTTATAGCGGGAATCTCCGATCTTCAGGCCCAACGATTTGTCTCCCGCCGCGTCCTGGGCCGACGCGATCCGGGTGAAAGCCAGAAAGACCAGCGATAAAAGCATTAACGAGCGGAGCCGTCTGTCCCTCATGGTGCCTCCATCCGTCGTTCGATTTTCCCCAGTATCATATCCGGGGCCTAAAACCAAGTCAATTTGGCCCGAGGCCGCGTTTCCGGTATAATCGGCTCCTTTCTGAGACCCATGATCGAACCGACCAACGAGACCATAGGCCGGGAAACGCCCGAACAGAAGAGATCGATCCGAACGTTCGCCGCGGCTTCGTTCTTGAACGACATGGGCTCCGACATCATCTATCCCATCTGGCCGCAATTCGTCACAACCGTGCTGAAGGCGAACATGACCGCCCTGGGATTCCTGGACGGTCTCGGCGAAGCGCTGGTTTCCCTCTCTCAGGCCGCGTCCGGCTACTTCTCGGACCGGATCAAGAAACGGAAGATCTTCATCTGGACCGGTTATCTCTGCGGTTCGATCTCGAGGCTCGGCTACGCCGTCTCCTCGGTCTGGACGCACCTCCTCCCCTTCAAGGTTCTGGACCGCATCGGCAAGATCCGGAACGCGCCCCGCGACGCCCTGGTCGCCGACATCTCCACGGACCGGAGCCGGGGGCGGAACTTCGGCCTCCTCCGAACCATGGACAACGCCGGCGCCTTCGCCGGCATTCTGATCAGCATCGCCTTCCTGAACATCCTCGGCTACCGCCTTCTCTTCGCCCTCGCCGCCATCCCTTCGCTGGTCGGCGCCGTTCTGATCCTCCTCAACATCAAAGAACAAAGATCGGAAAAGAAGATCTATAAAGGTCTGGTCTTCAAGGATATCGACCGCAACCTCCGCCTTTACATCGTTTTGAACGCCGTCTACGCCCTGGGCGCCTTCAGCTATTCGTTTCTTATGATCTATGCCGCGAGATCCGGATTTCAAAAGGGATTCGTCCCCGTTTTGTATCTTATCTATACGGCAGCGGCCGGACTCTTCTCGCTCCCCTTCGGAAAACTCTCCGATAAGATCGGACGCAAGCCCGTGCTTTTCCTGGCCTATCTCTTTTGGGCCGGCGTGTCCGCGGGGGTTCTCTTCGGCCGGGGCTTGAGCGTCATCGTCCTCATCTTCGTTCTCTACGGAATCCATAAGGCCGCCCTCGAACCCGTCCAGAGGACGCTCGTCACCGAGATCTGCCCGCCGCAATTCCGGGCCAGCGCCCTGGGCGCGTTCCAGATGATCATCGGATTGTGCGCCCTGCCGGCCTCGGCCCTGGCCGGATTCCTATGGGAACAGTTCGGCGCGGCCGTGCCGTTCACTCTGTCGCTCGGATTGACCGCGGTCGCGGCCATTCTCCTGACCTTCGTCAGAGAGCGCCGGATCTCGTCCTGATGGCCGGCTCGGCTTGACAATTCCTGCCGCCAAACCTATAGTTTGAACAGAGAGGGAAGAGGAGGGCTTCATGCCGAAAACCGAGATTCTCAAGGACGGGGCTGAAATCACGATCCGGCCGTTGACCCAGGGAGATCTCGATCTTCTGGCGAAGTTCTTCCTGGACCTGCCTCCGGAAGACCGGAAGTACTTGCGGATCGATGTGACCAACCGAAAGACGGTCGAACAGAGGCTCCGGCTCATGGATTTCGGCTACCACCACCGTCTCGTCGCGATTCACGGCGGTGAGATCATCGCCGAGGCCGCGCTCGAGCTCCCCTTCGAGGATTGGCGCCAGCACCAGGGCGAGATCCGGGTGATCGTGTCCCGGCCGTTCCAGCGCCGCGGCCTGGGCATGATCATGATGCGCGAGATCTATTGCCTGGCGCTCCGCAAGGACGTCGATACCGTCGTCAGTTGGATGATGAAGCCGCAGGAGGCCGCCCTGGCCCATGCCCGCAAGATGGGATTTCACGATCAATCCGTTCTTCCCAGCTACGTCCGCGACCAGGATGGCGAGATGCAGGACCTGATCATTTTAAAAGCGAAGATCAAGGATTTGCTGAAAGAAATCGAAAAATTCTTTGGGACGATCGACTGGCAGGCCTGCCCCTAAATTCCCATAGGTACACAGGCCGTATGTGGTCCCAATGCTTTTAGCCTCCCCCTTATTCTTCTTCTTCCGCCCTGACCCGGCCTTCCTTGACGGCCTCGGCGATGATCTTCTGCTGAAGGTGCGAGGGCACTTCCTCGTAGTGGGAGAACTCCATCAGGAACGATCCCCGGCCGCCCGTGATCGAGGTCAGCGACGGTTCGAAGTCGAGCATTTCCGACATGGGAACGACGGCCTTCAGGATTCGCATGTTGCCTTTCTGTTCCATGCCTTGCACCTTGCCGCGCCGGCCGTTGAGATTGCCCATGATGTCGCCCATATAGGCTTCGGGCGTGTAAACCTCGACCGTCATGACGGGCTCGAGGATCGTCGGCTTGGCCGCCAGCATGGCTAGTTTGAAGGCCTTCTGCGCGGCGATCTTGAAGGCGATGTCGGACGAGTCCACATCATGGTAAGACCCGTCGTACAAAACGACCTTGAAGTCGACGACCGGGTAGCCGGCCAGCACGCCTTTTTTCTTGGCCTCCTCCATCCCCTTCTGGACGGAGGGAATGAAATTCCTCGGGATCGCCCCGCCGAAGATTTTGTCCTCGAATTCGAAGTCCTTGCCGCGCGGCAGGGGCTCCATTTTAATCCAGATGTCGCCGAATTGGCCGCGGCCGCCGGTCTGCTTTTTGTGCCGGCCCTGGACATCGGCCCGGCCCTTGATCGTCTCCTTATATGAGATCTTGGGGGGCTTGAGCTCGACGTCGACGTTATAGCGCTTCTTGAGCTTCTCCGTGACGATCCGGACGTGCAGCTCACCGTTGCCCGAGATGAGGAGCTGGCTTGTATCGGGATCGCGCTCGAAGTTGATGGTGGGGTCTTCTTCCATCAGGCGATGCGAAGCCTGGGAAATGCGGTCCTCGTCGGCCCGTGTTTTGGGTTCGATGGCGAAGGAGATCGACGGCTCGGGGAACTTGATCCGGGGGATCTCGATGCCGGAGCCCTTGGCCGTCAGTGTGTCGCCGGTAGCCGTGACCTTCAGTTTGGCCGTGGCGACAAGATCGCCCGCCTTGGCCTGGCCGGCCGGCGTCTGTTCCTTGCCCTGGAGAAAGAACAGCCCGCTCAGCTTCTCGTCGGTCTCCTTGTTCGGATTCGTCATGGACGCGTCGGGATTGACCTTGCCGGAAAAGACCCGCATCATCGAGATGCGCCCGGTGTACGGATCGGACACCGTTTTAAAGATCAGCGCTGCGAAAGGGCCGTCGGGGCTCGGTTTGAGGAGCCCGTCCTGTCCGTTGATCTGGACCGTGATCTCGCCGCGCTCCAGCGGCGACGGGACGTATCCGACGATGCCGTCGAGCAGGGCCTGGGCGCCGATGTTCTGGATCGCCGACGCGGCGAAAACGGGAAAGAGCTGATGCTCGAGAAGGCCTTTTTTCAGGCCGCTCCGGACCTCGTCGACCGATAGCTCCCCTTTCTCCAGATACTTTCCCATGAGCTTCTCGTCGTTCTCGGCGACCATTTCGACGAGCTCCTTGTATCTCTTCTCGGCCTCGGATTGGAGCTCGGCGGGAATGGCCTCTTCCCTGTATTTGCCGCTCTCGTCCTTCTCGTAAATGTAGGCTCTCTGGCCGATCAGGTCGATGACGCCGCGGAAATTCCTCTCCTCGCCGATGGGGATCTGGAGAGGGATCGCCTTTCGGCCGAAGAACTGTTGGATGCTCTCGACCGTGCGTCCGAAGTGGGCGTTCTCGCGGTCCATCTTGTTGACGACGAGGATCCGCGGCAGACCATACTCCTCGAGCATTTCCCAGACCTTCTCCGTCCCGACCTCGACCCCGGCCACGCTGTCGACCAACACGGCCGCGGCATCGACGGCTCTTAGGCTGGCCTTGGTGTCCCACAGAAAATTGCTGTATCCGGGGGTATCGACGATATTGACCTTGTGGTCCTTCCATTCGACAAAGGCCATCGCCGAGCTGATGGAGATCTTCCGCTCGACCTCCTCAGGTTCGAAGTCCGTTACCGTGTTGCCCTTGTCCACGCGGGTCAAGCGGCTGGTCGCTCCGGTATCGTAAAGGAGCGCCGCGGTGAGCGACGTCTTTCCGGAGCCGCCGTGCCCGATGAGGGCGACGTTCCTGATCCTGTCGGCCGAATAGTCCTTCATGATGGAATCTCCAATAGTTGAAAAAATTAAGGGTTATCATACACTAGGTCGGCCGCTCTACTCAATGGATTTTAAGACAGATGCGAGATCATCGGGGAGCGGCGAGAGGAACTCGAGAGGCTGTCCCGAAACGGGATGGCGGAAGGCCAGTCGATGGGCGTGCAAGAAAAGCCGCGGGAAGCGGGCCTTCGGTTGGCGGCCGGCGCCGTAGCGTCTGTCCCCGGCCAGGGGATGTCCGGCCGCGGTCAGATGGACGCGGATCTGATGCGTCCGTCCCGTGATGGGACGGATCTCGAGCAGACTGAAATCCTTGAAGACGTTCAGGACCTGGTAGTCCGTGATCGCCGACCGCGGCTTGCGGGTCTTGATCGACATGCGCTGTCCGTGCTTAACATGACGGCCGATGGGCCAGTCGAAGCGCCCGGCCGTTGAGGAGAGGCGGCCCCGGACGAGAGCCAGATAGACCTTTCTGATCTCCCGGGTCTTGAATTGCCGCAGAAGTTCGCCGTAGGCGGCGAGGCTCCGGGCGACGACCATGACGCCCGACGTCTCCTTGTCCAAGCGGTGGACGATCCCCGGCCGGTCGTCGCCCCCGATCCCCCGGATTTCGGGAAAATGATGGAGCAGGGCGTTGACCAGCGTCCCCTGGCGCGCCCCCGCGCCGGGATGAACGATCATGCCCGCCGGCTTGTCGAGGACGATGACGTCCGGGTCGCTGTACAGGATCCTGAGCGGAATGTCCTCGGCTGCGGTGGCGGCGGCCTCGGGGACGATCACGTCGACCTCGACCCGGTCGCCGTCTTTGAGCTTATAGCCGGATTTTTTCGCCGCGCCGTTCACCGCGACGCGGCCGAGGTCGATGAACCTTTGGAACTCGGAGCGGGTGAAATCCTGAAGGCGGCGGGCGAGATAGACGTCGAGGCGTTCGCCGGCCCCGGAGCCCGTCGCGATCAGGAACGCTTGCTTAGGCACGTTTCCGTTTTTTGAAGATCGTATAGAGCACGAGGCCGGCCGCCAACCCCAGGATGCAGAAGAATTGGGAATAGGAGACGGTCAGAAGCGCCGAAGGTCCCTTGAAGAGGAACGCCGTCGGAGGATGGTCGCCCCGGAAGAACTCCGTGAAATAGCGGATGACCGAGTAGTTGATGATGTAAAGAGGAAAGACCTGGCCGTCGAACGTCTTTTTGCGCAGGACGAGATACAGGACGAGCGCGTTCAAAAAGTTCAAGGCGGACTCATAGAGCTGGACGGGATGGAGCGCTTCGTTCAACGGAAGACCGGTCAGGTTATGGGCGTATTCGCTGTGAAAGGTCGCCGCCCAGGGCAGGTCGCAGCCTTTCCCGTAGCAGCAGCCGGCCAAGAAACAGCCGATCCGGCCGAATCCGTGGCCGAGGGCGAGGGCCGGGGCGGCGATGTCGGCCACCTTCCAGGTGGGGATGCGTTTGCGGCGGAAATACCAGAGGGCAAAGAGAATGCCGAAAGCCAGGCCTCCCTGGAAGACCCCTCCCGACCGGGCTACCCAGAACAACTCCTTCGGGTTCTGAAAATAATAGGAGACATTGCCGGCAAGCAGGACGATCTTGGCCCCGAGGAGTGAGACGAGCATAATGTAAAAAGCGGCGTCGAGAAGACGGGGCGCGTCGAGCTCCTGTTTCTTCGCCTGCCGGTATAAGAACCAGAGCGCCAGCCCGACTCCGAGCGCCATGAAGAAACCATAGGAATGGAGGGTCAACGGGCCAAGTTTGATCAGAACGGGATGCATCAGGATCTCCTCGTAACAAGGATAAAGACGAGCAGGACGGCGCCGATCGAAATACAGGAATCGGCGATATTGAACGTCGGCCAATAGAACTTCTTGACGTGGACTTCCAGGAAATCGATGACGTGGCCGCGGAAGAGGCGGTCGACGAAATTCCCCAGCGCCCCGGCCAGGATCAGGGCCAGGGCGAAGCGCATCGCTTTTTGTGAGGTCGGCGTCTTGAAAAAATAGACGGTGACCATACCCATGGCCGTGAGCGTGGCCGCGGTCAGCAGGATCGCGATGAGTTTGTTGCTTGACCCGTTGAACAGCCCGAAGATCGCCCCGGTGTTGTGGATATGGGAGACGGCGAAAAAACCGGGGATGACGGAGACCGAGCCGTAGAACGGAACGGTTTTGGCCACGACGGCCTTGGTGATCTGATCCGCGGCGATCAGGACGGCGATCAGGACAAGGTAAGGCCTGTGGCGCTTCATGGACGCATCTCTTTGACGACGTCCTCGCATCGCCGACATAGGCCCGGATGCGCCGTACTTGTTCCGACGTATGTCGAATAGTTCCAGCAGCGTTGGCATTTGCGGCCGGGCGCCTGGGCCACGGCGATCCCCACCGTCTCTCCGCCGGATGCTTCCACGACCACGTCCGAGACGATGAACAGGGCGGCAAGATCGCTCCGATACTTATTTACGAGCGGCGCCAGCGTCGAGGGGACGGTCAAGCGCACTTGGGCTTCGAGGGCGTTGCCGATGAACTTGCGCTCCCTGGCGGATTCGAGTTCCTTCATGACCTTCTCCCGCAATCCGATGAGCTCCTCCCATTCCTTTTCGAGCCGGGGTTCGAGCCATCGTTCCTCGAATCCCGGGAAACGTTCGAGATGGACCGACTCCTCTTTGGCCTTGTAGGCCGGCATGACCTCCCACGCCTCTTCGGTCGTGAACGGCAGGATGGGCGCCATCAGGATCAAGGTGTCCTTCAAGATGCGGAAGAGGGCCGTCTGGGCGGACCGGCGGAGCTTGGCCTCCCGGCCCGAGCAGTACAGCCGGTCCTTCAGGATGTCGAGATAGAACGCGCTCAGGTCTACCGTGAAAAAGTTATAGACGGCGTGGAAGATGGTGTGGAACTCGTATTCGTCGTAGCCTTTGAGGGCCTTCTTCCCGATCTCGGCGTTCCTCTCGAGGGCCCAGAGGTCGAGCGTTTCCATGTCCGCCGCCCGGACCGCGTCCCGGTCCGGCGAAAAATCATAGAGGTTGCCGAGAAGGAACCGCCAGGTGTTCCGGATCTTGCGGTAGGCCTCGACGAGCCGCTGCAAAATCTCCTTTCCGAACGGAGCGTCCTCTTTATAGTTCAGCATCGCCACCCAGAGCCGGAGGATCTCGGCCCCGTTCTGGGCGATGATCTCCCCGGGTTCGACCACGTTGCCGGCCGATTTTGACATCGCCCGGCCCTTTTCATCGAGGACGAAGCCATGGGTGATACAGGTTTTGTAGGGCGAGGCGTTCCTGGCCGCGAGGCCGACCACGATGGAACTGTTGAACCAGCCGCGATGCTGGTCATGACCTTCGATATAGACGTCCGCCGGCCAGGGAAGATCCGGCCTGCGGCCCAGGACATTATGACTGGCCCCGGACTCGAACCAGACGTCGAGGATGTTGTTCTCCTTGGCCAAGCGGACGGAGCCGCATTTCCGACACCGCGCGCCGGCCGGGAGGAGCTCCTCGGGGTCCTTGACGAACCAGGCGTTCGAGCCCTCTTTCTCGAAGACGTCAGCCACGTGGAGAGCCGTCCTCTCGTCGGCAAGGATCTCCCCGCAGTCCAGGCAGGCGAAGGCGGGAATCGGAACGCCCCAGGAGCGCTGGCGTGAGATGCACCAGTCGGGCCGGTTCTCCATCATTCCGGCGATCCGTTCCTCGCCCCAGGCCGGGATCCAGCGGACGCGCTTGATTTCCTCGAGCGTTCTCTTCCGCAGGTCGGCCTTGTCCATGGAAATGAACCATTGGGCCGTGGCCCGGAAGATGACCGGGTTCTTACAGCGCCAGCAGTGCGGATAGGAATGCTTGATCTCGACTTCCTTGAGGAGGGTCCCGTCGCGCCGCATGTCCTCGTTGATGATCTTGTTGGCCTTGAAAACGTTCAAGCCCGCGTAGCGGGGGACTTCGGGGATGAACCGGCCTTCATCATCCACCGGCGTGTAGATGTCGAGGCCGTAGGCCAGCCCCGTGAGATAGTCTTCGTAACCGTGGCCGGGAGCCGTATGGACACAGCCCGTGCCGTCGTCCAAGGTCACGTAGTCGGCCAGGACGAACAGCGAATCACGCTCGACCCAGGGGTGGCGGGCCGTCAGCCGTTCGAGCTCCTTGCCCATGATCGTGGCCACGATCTTCGGATCCGCGAGCCCGAGGAGTTCGGCGATGATCGGTACGAGCCGCTTGGCGACGATATACGCTTCATCCCCCGCTTCGAAAGCCGCGTATTCGTATTCAGGATGAAAAGCGATCGCCAGATTGGCCGGAAGGGTCCAGGGGGTCGTCGTCCAGATGATGACCGACACCTTTTTACCCTTCAACCCCGGATATTTCGCCGACAGGTCGGAGACCACGGGGAATTTCACGTAGATCGAGGGCGATGTCTTGTCTTTATAGATGATTTCGGCTTCGGCCAGGGCCGTTTTACAGGTGAGGCACCAATGGACCGGTCGCCTTCCCTTGAACACGTTCCCGGAAGCGAAGAACGCCGCTAGATGGCGAAGGACCTCGGCTTCGTAAGTCGGATCCATGGTCAAATAGGGCGCTTCCCATTCGCCGAAAACGCCGAGGCGGATGAACTCATTCCGCTGGACATCGATGTATCTCAGGGCGTATCGGCGGCACTCCTCGCGTATTTGGGTGATCGACATCTCCTTCTTTTTCTCGCCGAGGAGCTTGTCCACGTGGATCTCGATGGGCAGGCCGTGGCAGTCCCAGCCGGGGAGGTATGGCGCAAGATAGCCCTGCATCGTCCTGGACTTGACGATGAAGTCCTTGAGGATCTTGTTCATGGCCGTGCCCAGATGGATGCTGCCGTTGGCGTACGGCGGGCCGTCGTGAAGAACGAAGGTCGGGCTCCCCCGGCGCTTGGCCAGGATCTTGCGGTAGAGGTCGGCGTCGGCCCATTTCTTGAGGGTCTCCGGTTCTTTCTGAACGAGCTTGGCCTTCATCGAAAAGTCGGTCTGGGGCAGGTTCAAGGTGTCCTTGAGGTCGTTGGGCGTGGCCATAATGATCTCCGCGTGTTCCGTTTTAAGTGCTTCTGTTAAAACAATTTATTTTATCCTTATCGGCCGAAATGTCAAATGGCCCCGCATAATGAAGGGCTCGGGCTCCGAGGTTTTTGCCGCCCAGGCTAAGTCTGGCAAAAATAGAAAAGACCTGATAAACTGGAGTCCCAGCGAGGAGTGCGCATGAGAAAGATCGGAGCCCTGGTTCTGGCCGCCGTCCTGACCGCGGCCCCGGCTTCCGCGGCCGTCTCCGTCAAACTGACGGGAGGCCTGACCTATCTTTTCGAGAACGATTACAACAGCGGCGTCCGCGGCGCTTATGACTTCCTAAAAGACAACTACGAAAGCGTGACGGGACTCTTCCGGCCTCTTTCTCTCGGAGGGAGCGGCGCCGTTGAAGTCATCGTTCCGTTCGATGACAGGCTCGGCCTCGGATTTGGAGCCGGGGTTTTCCAGGTCTCGGTTAAGAACAGGTTCGATTACGCCTGGTGGGTCTATACCGGCACGGAAAGCTACGAACCTCGGCTGACGGTCATCCCGATCACCCTGAACTTGCATTACCACCGGCCTTTGGGAAACGCGCTTGATGTCGACCTGTTCGGCGGAGCCGGCGGTTACCTGATGCGATTCGAGAACAAAAGCTCCTCAACTTCGGACTTTTTCGCCTACGATAGAGAAAAAACCTTTATGGCCCAAAAGATGGTCTTCGGCCTTCAAACGGGTATCTCCTTGGAGATCAAAGTAATCCCGCACGTCGCCGTCGTTCTCCAATCCGAAGCCCGCTTGGCCAAAGCGACGTACATCCAGGGGGACTGGACGGAAGAGGAAAGTTGGTTCCTCGGGAACCGCCGGGAGGAGGGTCAAAACGGCATCTTCTGGTTCTATGATAAGACGGATGTCAACGGGACCTACCCGCAGGTGGCTTTCGCCACAACCCAACCGTCCGATCCGGCCTTCGCCAACATCCGCAAAGGAACGTTCGATCTTTCGGGGCTCTCGGCCGCGGCCGGGATCAAGATCACCTTCTAGTGTTGCGTCTCAATAACGGCTTTATAATAATCCTGGAACTGTCATTCCCGCCCCTGCTTCCGCAGGGGTAAACTTGTCCCTACGAAAGTGGGGAGCGGGAATCCAGCCCGTTCGGCCAGTAACCTGGATCCCCGCCTCCGCGGGGATGACGAGAGAGACCGCGGGGATGACAAGAGGGACTGCGGGGATGACAAGGGCATGGCGCTTTTTCCCCGTCATTCCCTTTTTCCCCGTCATTCCCGCGAAGGCGGGAATCCAGACGTCGTTCCCACGTAGGTGGGAATCCAGGTCTTTTTAAGCTGGATTCCGGATCAAGTCCGGAAGGACAACATTGTAAAGTCATTGTTGATACACCACACTAGGCCCTATCGTTTGATAAAGTGAGCCCCCAGACTGACGGGGTTGGCCAGGGCGGCGTGGGTGATCATCAGCGCTACCTGGATGCCGTGCTTGAGACCGACGATCTTGACGTCCATCGCCGCCTCCCGATAAAACCTTTCGATCCGGTGGCGCAGGTATTCCAGGTCGGATTTGGCCCGTTCCAGCCGTTTCCCCGTGCGGATGATGCCCGCATAGTTCCATAGGGTGGTCCGGATGGTCAGCCAGTCCTGATTGATCAGGGCGGGGTCGATCGCCTCCTCGACGTCCGGATAGTACCAATCGTGGATGCGCGATTCTTTGTAGGAGACCGCCGGATCGAAGTGGTCGGCGATATGCCCCGCCGCCCTCGTTCCCCAGACAAGGCCCTCGAGGAGCGAAGTCGAGGCCAGCCTGTTGGCGCCGTGCAAGCCCGTGCAAGACACCTCGCCGACCGCATAAAGGCCGTTGAGCGAGGTCACGCCCCAGCCGTCGACGAGCACTCCGCCGCAGCAATAATGCGCCGCCGGGACGACGGGGATGGGTTCCTTGGTGATGTCGATGTCGTAATGGAGGCAGGTTTTATAGATATTGGGAAAACGCTTTTTGATGTCCACCTTCGCGTAGCCGGCCAGGTCAAGGAGAACATAGTTCGAATTGTCGTTGATCATCTCCTCGTAAATGGCCCGCGCGACTTCATCGCGGGGCGCCAGGTCTTTTTTGTCGCTGTACTTTTCCATGAAGGTTCGGCCTTGGCGGGTTTTGAGCCGGGCCCCTTCCCCTCTGACCGTTTCTGAGATCAGGAAACTGTCGGCGTCCCGATGAAAAAGCGAGGTCGGGTGAAACTGGATGTATTCCATGTTGACGATGCGCGCGCCGGCCCGGTGGGCCATGGCGTATCCGGCTCCGATGGCGTCCGGGGGATTGGAGGTGTGCAGATAGACCGCCCCGCATCCGCCCGTGGCCAGGACGGTGACGTTCGCGAAGAGCGTCTCGACTTTGTTCGATCGGTTGTTCAGAACATAAGCCCCGATGCATCGCGGCGCTTTGTAATAGGCGATCGGGTCCTTCGAATGGTGAGGGATCGTCAACAGGTCGACCGCCGTATGCTCGGTCAGGAGGGTGATGTTGGGCTGTTTTTCTAGGGCCGCGACGAATTTCTCCTCGATGGTCTTTCCCGTTGTGTCCTTGACGTGAAGGATGCGGCGCCGGGAATGGCCGGCCTCCTGGGCGTAATCCAGATTCTCCGGCGTACCGTGGCTGAAGGGGATCTTCAGCTCGCCGATCAGGATCTTTTCGACGAGCGGCCGGCTCTCGCGGGCCAGGATATCGACGGCCTCGGGGTTATTGATTCCATCCCCCGCCTTGACGATGTCTTCGCTCAAAAGCTTCGGATCGTCGTCCGGACCGATCGAAACGATTCCGCCCTGGGCCCAATAGGTATTGGTCCCCTCGAGGCCCGGGCTCTTCGTGATGACGACCACGCGCAAGCCCTTTTTTGCGGCCTCCAGGGCGGCGCTGGCCCCGGCAATGCCGCAGCCGATCACGAGGACATCCGTTCTATGACGAGGAACGCTCTTCATGATCTCTTCCTTACGGGGATTTTCAATGAGGCGCTATCGATCTGCCGGGGCAGCTCGCCTAGGAACTCGAGACTGAGATCGATGGAGTCATAGGAATGGGTGAGCTTTCCCACCGAGATATAATCGACCCCGCTCTCGGCGATCTTCCGAACCGTGTCCAGGCCGACGTTCCCCGACGCCTCGATCTTCGCCCGGCCGGCGGCCGAAGCTACGATCCTCTTCATTTGGGACAAAGACATATTATCGAGCATGATCCAATCCGCCCCGCTTTCCAGGGCGGCTTTGGCCTGGAGGAACGACGTCACTTCGACTTCGACCAAGAGGCCGGCTTTGATCCTTTTCCGGACGCGCCGCACGGCCTCGACGATATCGCCGACCAGCATCAGATGATTGTCTTTGATCAGGACCATGGTCGACAGGTTGAGGCGGTGGTTCTCGCCCCCGCCCATCCGGACGGCATATTTCTCCAGGACACGGAGACCGGGCGTGGTCTTCCGTGTATCGAGAATCCTGGCCTTCGTTCCCGCGACGGCCTCGACGTATTTTCGCGTCGTCGAAGCGATCCCGGACATCCGCTGGAGGAAGTTCAGGGCCGTCCTCTCCCCTTTCAGCAGAACGACGGCCCGACCTTCGATCTCGGCAAGGACGTCGCCGGCCTTGAACGTCTGGCCGTCCTTGAAGCGGCGATTGAACGATGTCAACGGATCGATCTTATGAAACACGCGCCGGGCGATGTCGATGCCCGCCAAAACGCCATCCTGCTTAGCGACCAGCAAAGCCCGGCCGAGGGTCTTCGGATCGATCAGGTTCTCCGAGGTGATGTCTCCGGCGGGCATGTCCTCCTTGAGGGCCGCGGCGATGAGGACGTCGATCTCTTTGGTGTTCATCCGGAAAATTATAGCACAAATGGACCCGGTAGGTCAGTCGCCCGTCAGCTCGAAGACATAGCGGCCCGAGCCGACCTTGACGGTCAGACTCGAGGCCTTGTCCGGTTCCTGAACGTCTAAGATCCCGGGAACGCCGGGAACGAACTTTTTTTGGGCCCAAACGACCTTACCGCCTTCCTTGAGGACAAGGTCGCGGAGGTTGAACTTCGGGATCACGATGTCCGCCTCGCTTCCGATGGGGACAATGACCTCGAGAGAGAGGCTCGTCTCCGTCCGCCTCCAGGAGGAGAGGACCCTCCCCCGCAGCGTGTCCACCGAGCCGGAAGCGAACATGAGGTCCCGGACCATCTGCGGTTCGATCCGGATCTTTTCGAAGGCGACGGCCTGGGGATCCGGATTGATCCCGGCCAGAGCTTTATACAGCCAGCTTCCGACGCTCCCGAACATCGGATGGTTGTGGGAATTCATGGACGGGCCCTCCCGCCTCTGCCACAGCTCCCAGAGCGTCGTGGCGCCGTTCTCGATCATGCAGCCCCAGCTCGGATACGTCGTCTGCGTCGCGATATCGTAAGCCAAGTCGGAATTATCGAACTTCGTCAGGACCTCCATGATGTACTTCGTCCCGATGATGCCCGTCGTCAGATGGGAATTGTTCTTGTAGGCCAGGTTATCGAAGAGATTTCCCCAGGCCGAGCCTCGCGCCTTAGCGGGCGCCAGCTCCAGGAAAAGAGCCAAGGCGTTGCCGGTCTGCGACCCGTTGCCGTAATTTCCGGTCTTGGAATCGAAAAACTCCTTGTGAAAAGCGGCCTTGATCTCCTCGGCCAGCCGGCCGTAGGACTTGGTTTCCGCCTCCTTGCCGAGGACCTTCGCCGCATCGGCCAGGACCTTGGCGTCGTAATAATAATAGAACGTGGACACGAGTGCGCCCGGCGTTTTATCGACCGCGACCCAGTCGCCGTAGTAACTGTATTTAAGAATCCCGTCCTCGGCCTTAGAGCGCAGGAATTCGACGTACATCTTCAGCCCGTCGAAGTGCTCCTCCAGGATCCGCTTGTCGCCGTAATACTGGTACATGTACCAGGACAGCAGCGGATAGGCCGTTCCCCAGGCGGGATCGGCCGGCCGGCTGCCCCAAATGTGAGGGACGGTGTCGGTGATCGTCCCTTTCTCGTCCTGGACGTCCCGGATGTCGCGAATGAAATTTGTATAGAAAGCGGCCATGTCGAAGTTCATCAGGGCTTCTTCGGCCGTGCCCTGGGCGTCTCCCATCCAGCCCATCCGCTCGTCCCGCTGGTTGCAGTCGGTCGGAATGCCGTGTAGATTGGTCTTCTGGCCCCAGGTGATGATCCGTTGGAGCCCATTGAGGACGGGCTTAGAGGCCGCGAATGATCCGATCTGCTTGACGCTCGAATGCACGACGCGGCCCCGCAGGGTTTCGGCCGTCGGCACGCCGGGAGATCCGGTCATCTGGACATAGCGGAAACCGTGGTAGGTGAAGCGCGGTTCGTAGACCTCTTCGCCTTCACCTTTGAGGATATAGACGTCCTCGGCCCGGGCGCTTCGCAGATTCTCCTGATTGATCAGGCCGGTATCATAGAGCAATTCGGCGAAGCGCAGTCGGACTTCCGTCCCTCTTGGGCCCGAAACACGGAGCCGCGCCCAACCGCTGAAATTCTGACCCATATCGAAGACATAGACGCCCGGCTTCGGATTGGTCATTTTGAGCGGAACGAGCGTATCCATCACTTTGATCGGAGGCATCATCTGGGCCGAGAGCACGCCTTTCGGTCCGGGAACGGCTTCGGCTCTTTTCCAGCTTTTATCGTCGAAGCCGGGTCCGTCCCAGCCCGGCGTTTCGAGACGCGCGTCGTACGTTTCGCCGTTGTAAATGCTGTCGGCCGTGATCGGGCCGGCAGAGGCTTTCCAGCTTCCGTCGCTGACCACGCTGATCTTTTGACCATCGGCGAATTCGATCTGGATCTGAAGGAGCAAAGCGCGGGACTTGAACCACCCCTCGCCGAGAATGACGGCCACGGCGTTGGCCCCGGCGCGGAGCATCCGCGTCACATCGTACGCGACATACAGCGCCCGTTTGTCATACGTCGTCCAGCCCGGATCGAGGACATGCGTCCCGACCTTCTCCCCGTTGATCCTCAGCTCATAATAGCCGAGGCCGCAGACATAAGCTTTGGCCCGAACGACGGGACCGCCGAGCCGGAACTCCGTCCGGAGCTGGTTCGCCCCGCCGATCCACGTCCCTTTCCATTCCTCTTTCGAAAAAAGACCCGTGCTGAATCGAGCGATCCCGCTGGAAGGACTCGCTTTTCCGTCCTTGTCCCAAAAGCAGACTTTCCAGAAGTAATCGGTATCGCTCGTCAGAGGTTTTCCAGCGTAGACGACATGGGTGAATTCGGCCGAAGCGACCTTCCCGCTGTCCCAGGCGTCGCCTTTGGCGCACTGCGGATCGGTCGAAACGAGGATCTGATAAGCGGTCTGTTTTTGGCCCCGTTCGGCATGCGCAGGTATCCAGAAGAAGCGCGGCCGCTTGACGTCGATCCCCTCCGGATTCGTCAGATACTCGCAGCGCAGGCCGGCCGAAGCCAGGGGGCCCTCCGCGGC
Source organism: Candidatus Aminicenantota bacterium (assembly GCA_030691735.1). Classification (GTDB taxonomy): domain Bacteria; phylum Acidobacteriota; class Aminicenantia; order Aminicenantales; family UBA4085; genus JAPKZI01. The sequence goes on along the minus strand of JAUYDS010000147.1, from coordinate 336 downwards.
GGCGGCAGGCTTGACGGCGGCCAAACCGACGAGCAGAAACGTCATAAAGACGAAGATCTTGACGGACGACAGAGAAACCATGGAAACCTCCCTTCCCAATGTCATGAATAGATCCGCGCAGGATCGCGGGGAATGAAAAAAAAGAATAGCATGAACCCCGCCTATTCTCAACATCGACCGGCCCGCCCTAAACATTCTTGGGCTTGTCACCCTCCTTCGATTTATGCGAAGATATGACCGTGAGGAAGAGCCGGACCGTCTATGTCGCCGTTTCCGCGTTTCTCTCCGTCCTCCTCATCGCCTTCCTTTTGTCCCGGGTCAAGACCGCGGACATCG
>JAUYDS010000076.1 GCA_030691735.1 Candidatus Aminicenantota bacterium | reverse complement strand
GCCCAGGAATCCGAGGCCCAGAAAGAAGCCCGGATGAAATGGTGGACGGAAGCCCGCTTCGGGATGTTCATCCATTGGGGGACCTACGCCCTCGCCGCCCGGCACGAATGGGTCAAGAATAACGAGCACATCGTCGATGAGGTCTATCAGAAGTATTTTGACAACTTCAACCCCGACCTGTACGCGCCGCGGGATTGGGCCCGCGCGGCCAAGGCCGCCGGGATGAAGTATTTCGTCATCACCACGAAGCACCACGAAGGCTTCTGCCTCTGGGAAACGCAGTTCACGGACTACAAGGCGACCAAAACGCCCTACGGCAAGGACCTCATCCGGCCTATCGTCGAGGCGATGCGGGCCGAAGGACTCAAGGTCGGCTTCTATTATTCCTTGCTCGACTGGCACCATCCCGACTATACCGTGGATCGCAATCATCCGATGGCGGCCAACGCGGAGTACCGGGAAAAGGCTAAGGCCAGGGACATGGCCAAATACCGCGAGTATCTATTCAATCAGGTCCGCGAGCTCATGACCCAGTTCGGCACGATCGACTGCCTCTTCATGGACTTTTCGTTCCCCGGAAAGGACGGGAAGGGGAGGGGTGACTGGGACTCGGAAAAACTACTGAAGATGATCCGCGAGCTGCAGCCGAACATCATCATCAACGACCGCCTCGACCTTCTCGACGTTCCGGGCGGCTGGGATTTCCGGACGCCGGAGCAGTTCATGCCGCGGGAGTGGGTCAAGATGAACGGCAAGAAAGTGCCCTGGGAGACCTGCCAGACGTTCTCGGGGTCCTGGGGCTACTACCGGGACGAGCCGACGTGGAAAAGCGTCCGCCAGCTCATCGTTATGCTCATCGAGACTGTCGGCAAAGGCGGGAACCTGCTGTTGAACGTCGGGCCCACGGCCCGCGGCGCATTTGACGACCGGGCGGTGGAGCGCCTGAATGGCATCGGAGACTGGATGAAGCTCCACGGCCGGTCGATCTACGCCTGCACTGAAGCGCCGGCCGGCTTTCCCCTGCCCTCCAACTGCCTGCTGACATACAACGCCCAGACGAAGCGGCTCTACGTCCATGTTCTCGAATGGCCGATGGGAGTCCTGCGCCTCGAAGGATTCGGGGGCAAAGTGAAATATGCTCAACTTTTGAACGACGCCTCCGAGATCCGATTCACCGACGAAGGGCCTTCGGGGGACACGAGCGACATCGGGTTCATGCCTGGCGGCAACAAGGACACGGCCGGCAAAGCGGTCGTCCTCCGCCTGCCGGTCCTGCAGCCGAAGGTCACGGTGCCGGTCATCGAGCTCTTATTAAAATAAAGTCTTCACGGATTAGGCCACAAAAGAGATCGAAAAAAATCGGCGCAGATTTGTCGATCTTTTATGTAAACGAAAGAAACAAGATCACCAGGATATTCGCGAAGGCCCTCGAGATCGCCACGTCGCTCCGCTCCTCGCGATGACAGGCTCTTTGGGTGATCTAGGGAAGCATATCTCTTTTTGAATTTCCGGGGCCGACATGCTATAGTCTTCGGCGGCGGGGACGCCGCCGGCGGACTCCAATCCAAGAAGGAGACGGGGATGGAAATCGAAGTCGCGATCAATACGGCTCTCCAGTACGAGAACCGGGTCGTCGGGGTCTACCAGGATGCGGCCAAGTCCACGCTCGATGCCGCGGGGAAGCGCATGTTCGAAACGCTCGTCCGCGACGAGCAGAGCCACGTCAAATATCTGGAGCACAAGCTCGACGAGTGGAAGAGGACCGGACAGGTGACCCCCGAACGGCTGGACACGCTCGTCCCTTCTCCGGAGCGGATCGAGGAGGGCGTCAAGAAGCTGCACAACCGAGTGGCGACCCAATCCCGTGAAAACGAGATCAAGCTCCTCAGGCGGGCCTTGAATGTCGAAGTCGAAACAGGCACCTTTTATAAGTCGGTCGTCGCAGAACTTCCCCCGGAAGGCCGGCAGATGTTCCAGCGGTTCGTTGAAATCGAGGAGGGCCACCTGAAGATCGTCCAAGCTGAAATCGATTCCGTATCGGGGCTGGGATTCTGGTTCGACATGCAGGAGTTCGACCTGGCCAGCGGTTGAGACGGTTCTCCCGAATCGAATTTGAATAAAAGGGGACACATCCTCGGCTTAAGGATGTGTCCCCTTATTTTTAGAGTTCTTTGACGTAAATATTCCGGAAGTACGGCGGCGAAGCGCTGTCGTGGTTCTGGAAGCCGATATATCCCTCGAGCGCGTAATCCTTGACCTTGCCGCCCGGCTTGGCGTCCCAATCCATGATTAGTTTGTCGTTGAGCTCGATCTTGAGGTGGCGGCCGCGGAACTCGAGCTTGAAGTGGTTCCATTCGCCGGTCGGTAGGAACGTATTCATCAAGGGAGCCTGGACATCATAGGCGGCGCCCGTCACGTGGATGTCCTTGCCGGCGTCGTAGATCTGGATCTCGAAGGAGTGATAGATGTAGTCGTCGCTCGTCGGAACGTCGGGGACCCGAATGAAGATTCCTGAGTTGGTCTCCTTGGTCGAGCATTTGAAGTCGCATTCCAGGATGAAATCCTTGTACTTCTTGGCGCTATACCAGAGCAGGCCCATGCCGCCCTGGCCTTTCAGGACGCCTTTCGCGTCGACCTCGAAATACCCGGGGCCGTAGTGGTTCCAGCCCTGCTTGTTGGGCCGAAAGATGCGTTCGTAACCTTCGTAGTAAGTGACGCTCTTGACGAAGTCCATGCTCTTGCGGAAGGCGGGCATGGGATCGCCAACCTCCGCCTGGTTCTCGTATTCCATGGTCAGGTAGCCGTCGTAATCCTGGAGGGTCAGCTCGGCCAGCAGGTCGCGGGTCGTTCCCTTGCCGGCGCCCCAGGGCGTATCGTCCACTCCTTTGGCCGTGCCGAAATCGCTCCGGTCCTTCAAATGGACATCCAGGATCCGGCCTTCGAGAAGCTTGAAGGCTTCGCGCGGATCGTTCATCCCCCGCATCCAGTGGCCGCTGTCGGCGCAGGAGCCGATGCGCGGATCCTTGCCGTCGACATGGTTGAAGACGGTCTCGGGCAGGTTGTACTTGGACGGCGCCGGATGGTTGTGGATGGCGATCTTGATGTTGTACTCTTTGACCAGTTTCTCGAGCAGGGTGAAGTCGTCGTCGGCCGGCTCGCAGACGATGATCCGGATGCCCATGGCCCGGGCGAAGTCGAAGACCTTACGCATGCTCTCCTCGGTCCTGCCGATGTCGACGACGCCGTAGCCATAGAGCGTCACGCCGGACGCCTTGAGCCACTCCTTGACCTTGGCCTTCTGCTCGGCGGTCATGTTCTGGTCGAACCGGGCTCCCGGGAATTCGGCCGAAAGGGCTTGCCCGGGATAGGCCTCGACCGCCGTGACCCCAAGTTCTTTAAGCTTAAGCAGGGTCTCGGCGAAGGTGAACTTGCGGAAGGTGTAGGCTTCAGAGGCGAACGGAATTTTTTTGATCCGGACGTCCTTATAGGCCGTGGTCGCGATGTATTTCTGCAGCTTGGGCGAGAGATGGCGCATCTGCGGCGCCGCGGCCTGAGGTTGAGCGTGTCCCATCACTAAGATTCCAAACAAGACAACGAGTGAGATAAGGACGACATCGATTCGTCTTTTCATTATTCCTCCTCTTTCTTCTTTTATCTGGATCCTCCGGAATGGCTGAAGCAACCATGGAGGGTTTAGCCTTCTCGAACCGCCGTTCGCGGGAATCGAACCCTCATTATTTTTTCTTGGGATTCCAAGTCCCTTTCGCTACGGGAGGGATGTAGTTCTCGAGGCCCGGCGGCGGGAAAGGAACGGTCTTTCCTTTATCGGCGCTCATGTAGGCCGTCATCAGCAGCTCGGTGACGTTGAGGCCGTCGCTGAAGTTCTCCTCCGGCCTCACCCCTTTCAGGAACGACCGGACCATGTGGCGGTTCTCGGCGATATAGCCGTATTCGGTCGCCTCGTCGGCAACGACGGGCATCAGTCCGATTTCGGCGTTTTGTTTTTCGACCAGGTCCTCGCCGGCCTTGCCCTTGACCTGGCGGCTGAAGAAAACCTTGAGGCCGGAGTCGAGCGTGTTGATCTGGAGCGCATATTCGGGTCCGAGTAGTTCAAGGCTCAGCCGAAGACCGGCGCCGACATAGCACCAGCTCGTCGTCGTTTCGACGACGATGATCTTGCCCGCCTCGTTTTTGTATTCGATGAGCGAGCGGGCGAAATCCTCGGCCGGGCGATTGATATAATCCGTCTTGCCGCCGCTCATCTTGGCCAGGATCTCGGCGTAACGCGGCTCTTGCCATTTCAGGCAGTTGGTGTAGGCGCTGACGCTGACGGGCGTCAGGACGTCGCGCGGCGCGCCGGGCGGCGTCAGCATGAAGCGGGCCTCTTCGACCGAGTGGCACATCATGTCGTTGAGCACTCCGCCCCCCTGGAGCGTCCCTTCCCAGAACCAGGGCATGTGCGGTCCGCTGTGTTCCTCGGCCGCCCGGGCCAGATATGGCGGTCCCGAAAGAGCCGCCCCCCGCGCCCAGACGATGTCCTTGCCCCGCGTGACGGCCGGCGAGAAGACCTGGTTCTCCAAATATCCGTCGAGGAGCTTGGCCTTCCGGGCCAGCTCCAGCATCCGGCGGGCCTCTTTGACGTTGCGGCCGAGCGGTTTCTCACAGGTGACGCCGCGGAGTTCGCCTCTTCCCTTGATCACGGCTTGGGCGATCTCTTCCATGACCTCCGTCCGGGTGTAGTTGGGGGCGCAGATCCAAAGGGCGTCGATGGCCGGGTCGGCGGCCATCTCCGTGACCGACTTGAACGCTTTGGGACTGCCGACGTCCAGAGATTTCACAAGAGCGCAGGCTTCTTCCGCTCGTTTCCGGTCGGGATCGAAGATGCCGAGGATATCGGCGTCGCGGACGCCGACCCAGGACCGGATGTGGAACCGGGCGATGAATCCGCCGCCAATGATCCCGATGCCGAGAGTTTTCTTTTTCATGGTCTTCTCCCGTTCGAATGCTTCAGATCGTCGTTCCGCCGACCGCGGCCTGTTTTTTTTCTCGGAAGAAAGCCATGAAGAGGATGAGACAAAAGAGCGTTAAGGCCGTGGGGACGAGGAACGTTCCCCGCCAGTTGACGACCTTGACCGCCTCGCCCGCCGCATTCAGGCTCTCCTTTGTGAAAATCTTCTGGATCCAGCCGCAGAAGAGGCTGCCTACGAAGCTCCCAAACCCGAGGATGATCGTGGCGATCAGGCTTTGGGCGGAGGCGCGGATGTCTTTCGGAGCGATGTTGTCGACATAGATGTACGCCGCCGTGAAGAAGAAGACATAGCAGAACCCATGGAGAGCCAGCGAGGCGATCACCAGCCAGGCCGGCGCGCCGATGACGAAAATGATGTAGCGGATGGGCCAGGCGAGGATGCCCAGGGCCAACGTTTTCCTCATGCCGTATTTCTGGATAGCTCGGGAGAGCAGGAAAGCCATGACGAAGATCTCGGCGATTTGGGCGATGGTCATGACGGCGGATACATATTTCTGACTCACTCCGATGACAGAGGAGGTGAGAAAGGGGGACGTCAAAACGTAGTAAAACTGGAGCTCCGTGGCTACGACGAAGGAAATCACGGCGAAGATAAGGAAGTTTTTGTCCTTGAACATCTTGAAGGCTTCGAGGAAAGCCCAGGGTTTGGCCCCCTCTTTCTTCGGAGGGGTGTGCGGAAGGCCGAAGGCAAGGACGCCCATCACGAGTGAAAAGATCCCGGCAAGGAGGAGCGTGTCGCCTTTCAGGGCGATGCCGTCGGGGGATTTCGAGAGGCCCCTCCAGCCGGCCAGGGCCCATCCGGCCGCAATCCAGCCGATGGTTCCCCAGACGCGGATGGCCCCGAACTCTTTCTCCGAGTTTTTCAAGTTGATGAAGGCGATGGAGTTGGTCAAAGCCAGCGTCGGCGCGTAGATCAGACAGTAGAGGAGCATGAGCCACATCATGGACGAGAAGGTCGTGACGTTGGCGATCAGGAGGAGAATGACGCCTCCGATGAGCTGGAGGACGGCAATGACCCTCTGGGTGGGAAAGTAGCGGTCGGCGAATTGCCCGCCGATGAAGGGCGCGACGATCGTAGCAAGCGGGAGCAGGCTGAAGATCAGACCGAGCTGGAATCCATTGAAACCCAAATTGTTCTGGAGATAAGCCGAGAGAACCGGAGCCCAGGCCCCCCAGATGGCGTATTGCAGGAACATCATTACACCCAAACGGAATTTCACGCTCATGGCCGCCTTCCTTTCGCGGGAGATGTGATCATCATGTGAGACGAAAAATATATAAAATCGCCGGCGATGTCAAATGGGGCAGGGATCATGTATCGACATTCATCGTTCAATATAGTATTTTTTTTGGGAACGAGAAGGAATCCCATGAATCTCAAGCGCGTCCTCGTCCTTTTGATCGCTTTCTCCCTGTGCGCCTCGATCTCCGCGGCGGAAACGAAAAACTTTTATTTCCCTCACGTCCGGATTGACATTCAGATCAGCCCTGAAGGTTCCTTCACGGTCGATGAATATCGCACTTACGAGTTCCAGGGGCGATTCAGCTGGGCCTCGCTCTGGATCCCCCTCCGCGTGGAGCGCCAGGGCTATGGCTACAACGTTGCCGTTGAGGACTTTTCCATCAAAGACGAGAACGATGCGCCGCTCAAGACGGAGATTGGAGGGAGCGGGGACCGCTTCGAAGCGAAATGGTCCTACACGGCGAGCAACGCGCGGCGGACCTTTCACATTCATTTCCGGGTCCGCGGCGGTGTCGTCAGCTATCCCCAAGTCAGCGAGCTGTACTGGCAGGCGATCGGCAGCGGATGGGACAAACCGATCCGGGAGGCTGAAATCCTGGTCCATCTGCCGGAGCCCGTCAATGAGACAAAAGATCTCCTCGTTTACGGCCACGGCCCGCTGTCGGGATATGCTGAGATCATCGACGCCCAGACCGCCCGCTTCAGGGCGACGAACCTCCGCGCCGGGCAGTTTTTAGAGATCCGCGTAGTCTGGCCGTCCGGCATGGTACGGGGAGCCGCGTCTGACCGCCATACGCGCGAGTCCATTCAGGAAGAGGAAGCTCAATTCGTCCAGGAGACGATCGCCAAGGCGAATCAGGCCCAGGAGTCGAACGTACGGACAGCTAAAATCGTCAAAAAAAGCTTTCTCGCCTGGCTGGGCTGGCTGTTCCTCGGCCCCTTGATCTGGTTGTTCATTTTTCTCCGGTCCTGGCGAAAGGTCGGGCGGGATTATCGCTTCGCGGACGTTCCTGTTTATATGCGCGAGCCGCCGTCGAAACTCCAGCCGGCTCTCGTTGAGATTCTGATGAAAGAAGGCGTCGGGATCACGCCGAGGTCGTTCACGGCCACCATTTTCGACTTGGCCCGCCGCGGATATCTGGAGATGGAGGACCGGCTCGTCGATAAAAGGAACATCTTGGGAATCCGTCGGCAGGATTACGAGACGACTTTAACTCTCAAGAAAGATTTTTCCGACGACCGGAACCTTCTCGAACACGAGAAAGATTTGCTCGACCTTATCTTCGGAACGATCGTGAATCAAGAACTCCAAAAGGGCGCCCGTTTGACGTTGGACGACATGAAGAAGTATTTCAAGCGCCACCCCCAGACATTCCAGAAATGGTATCAGGCCTGGGCGAAGAGCATCAAAGAAGAGGGAAAAAAGATCGGGTTCATCGAGCCGGCCGGCCTCCGGACGCGGAACATCTTCGCGGCGTCCACGATTCCTTTGGCTATTCTGACCTTCAATCCCATTCTCGGCGTCCTCGCCGGCGTCCTCATCCCCAAGCTGAAACGCCGGGCTATGACCTGGGCCAACGAATATGAAAAGTGGAGGGCCATGGACCGGTTCCTCAACGATTTTTCGAACTTCAAGGACATCCCGCCCGAATCCTACAAGCTCTGGGAGCAGTATCTCGTCTTCGGCATCCTCTTCGGCAACGCCAAGAAGATCATCCAAATGCTGCCGATCATTCTCAAGGACGAACGATCGGCGGTGCCGGTCTGGTATTATGGCTTCAACCAGGCTTCCTTCCTAAATTCCGGGAGCCTCGAACATATGATCAGCAGCATCAACACGATGTCCACGACCATTCAACAGGCGAGTACGGCCGCGGCCCATTATTCGTCCGGAGGGGGCGGCGGATTCAGCGGGGGAGGGGGAGGAGGAGGAGGCGGCGGAAGCGCCGGATGAAGACGGCCGAGAGTCAAGGGACGAGCCTTCGCGGCGGAAGTGGACCCCCGGGCAAAGCCCGCCCTCATTCGCATCGCGAATGAGGACTGCAAAGCCCGGGGCACTCACCCGCGATGTAAATACGCGGCTGAGTACGGCGGAAGCGGATCCCCAGACAAAGCCTGCCCTCATTCGCTTCGCGAATGAGGACTGCAACGCCTGGGGCCCCTGCCGCCGCCCCGGCCGCCGTCGGCCAAGGCCGGGCGGAACGTTCAGCCCGGTGAACTCCCGAACCCGATTTTCCGTATATCGCAAGTGAGATCAAGTTCGTTATTCGCGTCAGGAGGCAACCATGGCCGATGAACAAAAAAACG
>JAUYDS010000130.1 GCA_030691735.1 Candidatus Aminicenantota bacterium | reverse complement strand
GGCGTGATCTTCGATATCAAGCGTTTCGCCGTTCATGACGGCCCCGGCATCCGGACGACCGTTTTTTTCAAAGGCTGCCCCCTGCATTGCCTCTGGTGCCATAACCCTGAGGGCATCGCCAAGGGCCAAGAGCTCATGGTTCGCTCCTCTCGCTGCGCGCGCTGCTATACGTGCGTGGATGCCTGTTCGCGCGGGGCCATCTCCCGGAAAAGCGGTCCGATTTCCGTCGACCGGGCCAAATGCGACCTCTGCGGCGATTGCGTCCAGGTCTGCATGTACGAGGCGCTGGAAATGGCCGGCCGCGTCGTCAGCGTCAAAGACGTCGTCCAGGAAATCGAGCGAGACCGCATTTTCTTCGAACAGTCGGGCGGGGGTGTCACGCTCTCCGGCGGCGAGCCCGTCGGCCAGCCCGATTTCTGCCGGGGACTCCTAGCCGAAATGAACCGACGGTCGATCCACGCCGCCCTTGATACATCGGGTCTGTCCAAGTGGGACGCGCTTTGGAAATGCGCGAACCGCGCCGACCTCGTCCTTTTCGACTTGAAACTCATGGACGAGAAAAAGCACCTGAAATACACCGGCCTTTCGAACAGGCCTGTTCTCAACAACCTGCGCCGGCTGGCCGCCGCGAAAAAGGACATCGTCGCCCGGATCCCTCTCATGTCCGGCGTCAACGACGACGAGGCCAATCTGAACGCCACGATCGATTTCCTGCGGCGGCTCGAAACCGTCAAAAAAGTGAGCCTGCTGCGTTATCATCAAGGGGGCTGGGAGAAGTCCAAGAACCTCGGCCGGGAATCATCGTTTCGAATCTACGAACCTCCTTCCGAAAAACGGACGGAGGAGATCTGGCGGAAATTCACGGATGCCGGATTCCACGTCAAGATCGGAGGATAAGCCATGAACGCACGGGTCAAAAAACTGCGCGACCAGAGCCTGACCGCCGTCCCGTCGATCACTGATGAACGGGCTAAGCTGATCACGGAATTTTATAAAAGCCCCGAGGCCGGACGGATGTCGTACGCGATGCAGCACGCCGTGGCCTTTAAACACATCCTGGAGCGCAAAGCCGTCTGCATCAATGACTGCGAGCTCATCGTCGGCGAGCGCGGGCCCGCGCCCAAAGCGACCCCGACCTATCCCGAGGTCACCTGCCACAGCGTCCAGGACCTGGAGATCCTCGATTCCCGGCCCAAGACCTGGTTCAAGTCGGAGGCCCGCGTCCGAAAAACATACAAGGACGAAATCATTCCCTTTTGGCGGGGCCGGTCCATGCGCGACCGGATGATGGCCGAACTGCCCCAGGAATGGAAGGACGCCTACGAGGCAGGCATTTTCACCGAGTTCATGGAACAGCGCGCCCCGGGCCACACCGTCCTCGACGACAAGATCTATAAGAAGGGCATGCTCGACTTCATCGCCGATATCGACGCGGCCGTGGCCAAGCTGGATTTCTTCAATGATCCCGAGGCCTTCGACAGGCGCGAGGAGCTGAGGGCGATGCGCGTCGCGGCCGAGGCGCTGATCACCTACGCCCGGCGGCACGCCGAGAAGGCCCGCGAACTGGCCAGGAAGGAAAAGAACAAGGCTCGCAAGAAGGAACTCGAGCGCATCGCCGAGGTCTGTTCTTGGGTGCCCGCCCACGCCCCGCGAGATTTCTGGGAGGCCCTCCAGACCTACTGGTTCGTCCATCTCGGCGTCATCATCGAATACAACACCTGGGATTCGTTCAATCCCGGCCGGCTCGACCAGCACTTGTGGCCGTTCTACGCAAAAGGCTTGAAGACGGGCGAACTGACCGAAGAGAGCGCCCGGGAGCTCCTTGAGTGCTTCTGGGTCAAGTTCAACAACCAGCCGGCGCCCCCCAAGGTCGGCGTTACGGCCGAGGAGAGCGGCACTTACACGGATTTTGCCCTGATCAACGTCGGCGGCCTGAAGGCCGACGGTTCGGACGCGGTCAATGACCTCTCTTTCCTCCTCCTCGACGTCATCGAGGAGATGCGCATCCTCCAGCCGAGCTCCATGGTCCAGATCTCGAGCAAAGGCCCGGACGCCTTCCTGTGGCGGGCGCTCAAGATCGTCAAGACCGGGTTCGGCCAACCGTCGATCTTCAACACGGACGCGATCGTCAAGGAGCTGGTCCGGCAGGGGAAGGCCCTCGAGGACGCCCGCGACGGCGGCGCCAGCGGCTGCGTCGAGACGGGCGCCTTCGGCAAGGAGAACTACACCCTGACCGGTTACTTCAACATGCCCAAGGTCCTCGAGATTACGCTCCACGACGGCCTCGATCCCCGGACCGGAAAGCGGATCGGGGTCAGGACGGGCGATCCGGCTAAGTTCAAGACGTTCGACGAGCTTTTCGCCGCCTTTCGGACGCAGCTCAAGCATTTCGTCGACATCAAGATCCTGGGCAACGCCATCATCGAACGGCTGTATGCCACGTATCTGCCGGCGCCGTTCCTGTCCATCCTCATCAGCGACTGCATCGTCAAGGGCAAGGACTACCACGCCGGAGGCGCTCGCTATAACACCAACTACATCCAGGGCGTCGGCCTGGGCTCCATGACCGATATGCTGACCTCGATCAAATACAACGTCTTCGATAAGAAGGCCGTAACGATGAAGAAGCTCCTCGCCGCGCTCGACGCGAACTTCCGGAACGACGAGAACCTGCGGCGGCGCCTGTTGAACAAAACCCCGAAGTTCGGCAACGACGACGACTACGCCGACGAGGTGATGAAGGCCATTTTCGAGGCGTATTTCGAGGCGATCGACGGCCGGCCCAACACCAAGGGCGGCCGCTACCGGATCAACCTCCTCCCGACGACTGTCCATGTCTATTTCGGCAAGGTCACCGGCGCGATGCCGGACGGCCGGCCGGCCGGCGAACCGCTCTCGGAAGGCGTTTCGCCCGTGCAGGGAGCCGATCGCAAAGGCCCTACGGCGGTGCTCAAGTCCGCGGGCAAGATGGACCACATCCGGACCGGGGGGACGCTCCTCAACCAGAAGTTCACGCCCGCGCTGCTCGCCGATGAGGAAGGGATCCACAACCTCGGCCATCTCGTCCGGTCGTACTTCAAGATGGACGGCCACCACATCCAGTTCAACGTGGTCACCGCCGACACCCTGCACGAAGCCCAGAAACACCCGGACAAATACCGGGACTTGATCGTGAGGGTCGCCGGCTACAGCGATTACTTTGTGGACTGCGGCACGGAGCTCCAGAACGAGATCATCCGGAGGACGGAACATCGGGAATTTTAATTTAGGGGGACGACGCATCCTGTCCCTATTTTCTGGCCCTTAGCCCGCCAAATATGGTATTCTCTGGCTTCCGCAGGTGAACGCCATGCCCCATATCCCTCCCGAACCCGTCCTGTCCATCGTTCTAGGCTTGAGCGGGATCGCTCTCATCGCCCTCATCCTCCCGTTCCTGGTTAAAAAGATCGAGGAGAATCTCGAACCGTTCTTCCTGATCATGGGGATCGCCGCCGTGACCATCTCCGGCCTTTGGAGCGGGGGATTGATCGTCGAGGCGCTCAAGGCGCCGGTGATGATCGGCAAAATTCCGATCGGCATCTTCCAGGTCGTCCTTGTCATCGGTTTTCTGATCCATTATTTCAATGAGCCTTTTTGCAACGCCGTCCTCAACCTCGAGCACAAACTGGGCCACAGGCTTTTTCTTTTCCTACTCATCGTTTTCTTCGGCCTCCTCTCGAGCGTCATCTCGGTCATTCTGACCGCCGTCCTGCTGGCGGAAATCGCGGCGGCCCTCCCCGTGGCGAAGAAGGTCAAGATCGAACTGATCGTGGTGTCCTGTTTCGCGGTAGGGCTCGGCGCCGTCCTGACTCCTCTCGGCGAGCCCCTGTCCACCCTTTTGGTGGCCAAGCTGGACGGTCCGCCCTATTACGCCGGATTCGGTTTTCCGTTCAAGCACTTCGGGATCTACATGATCCCAGGAGTCGTCGCCATCGCTCTCTTCGGGGCGTTCTGGCTCGGCCCGAGACTGAAAGCCCAGAGAGAAGGTCACGTAGCCCACTCCAAGGAAACAGCTCTGGCCGTCGTCCTCAGGGCGGCCAAGGTCTATTTCTTCGTAGCGGCCTTAGTCCTCCTCGGCGAGGGCTTCAAGCCGCTGATCGTCTGGTATTTCCAGAAGATCCCCGGCGAAGCCCTCTATTGGTTCAACACGATCTCGGCCGTCCTCGACAACGCCACGCTCACGGCCGTCGAGATCGGGCCGGCCCTGGCGCTCCCGCAGATCATCGGGATCATCATGGGTTTGTCCATCGCCGGAGGAATGCTCATCCCGGGCAACATTCCCAATATCGTGGCCGCCGGCCGGCTCAAGATCGGGATGAAGGACTGGGCGAAGATCGGCCTGCCGATCGGGTTCGTCTTGATGGCGGTCTATTTCGTGATCCTATACGTGATATAAAGCGGTCAGGCCGGATTCTCAGAACGCAATCGAGACTTTGAGCGCGCCGTCCCGGCGATAAGCGGCGGTTTCGAACGCTTTTTGAGCGTCCTTTACTTCGAACGTGTGGGTGGCGAGGAAGTTCAGGTCGAGCTTTCCGGCACCGACGAGATCGAGGGCTTGTTCGACGCAGCGGTTCTGCCGCCGCACATTCTGGATCCTGATTTCTTTACGGCGGATGCGGCCGCTGGGGAAGTAGACGCGCTCGGAGAGGGGAACTCCGACAAAGACCAGCGTCCCGCCCGGTTTAAGCAGTTCAACGGCTTGGTCGAGGGCGGCCTGATCGCCGCAACATTCGAAAACGGCGTCGAGCCCGAGCGGCTGGCGGTCCAGGATGTCCCGGACGATGTCTCCACCGTCGGGATTTCCGGCCCATACGGCGCAGGTTTTCAGGGCAATCGCCGCGCGTTCATCCACTTTATCGGTCGCGTAAATATCCCGGACGCCGTTCAGGCGTGCCGTCATCAGAACGCAGAGCCCGATCGGCCCGCACCCGAGAACGGCCATCGCTTGGCCCTTGCCTCCCGACCAGAAGTGAAAGGCGTGCAGGGCGATCGAGAGCGGTTCGGCCAGCATGGCCTCGGTCATTGTCATGCCCTCAGGGAGCGGGAAACAATTCCGCGCGGGCATGACGAAGTATTCGGCTAGGCACCCATTCCTTTCGCCGGGGTGCCCGAGAAAACCGAGGTTTCGGCAGGTATGAGGCCGGCCGGAGCGGCACTGGTCGCATGTTCCGCAGGAGATGGCCGGCTCAACGGCCACGCGGTCGCCCGGCTTGATGCGCGTTGCGGCCGGGCCGACGGTCTCGACGACGGCCGAGCATTCATGGCCGACGATGGCGGGATAGGCCACCTTTTCGCCGCCGACGCGGTCGGCAATGAAATAATGGAGGTCGCTCCCGCATAGGCCGGCAACGGCGGTTTTCAGCAAAACATCGTCCGGCGCTTTGATTCCGGGTTTGGGGACGTCGCGGACCTCGACCCGACCTACCCCGGTCAAAACTGCGGCTTTCATTGGG
>JAUYDS010000032.1 GCA_030691735.1 Candidatus Aminicenantota bacterium | reverse complement strand
ATGGCCTGTCCCATATCGCCTTCGCCGGTGTGGCTCTAGGCCTCGTTCTTCAGATGATGCCTCTCGCCGTCGCCCTCGTTTTTTCGGTGTTCGCGTCGCTCGGCATCATGAAGCTCAAGGACAGCGTCGGACTTCATGGGGACACGGCCATCGCCATCGTCAGCAGCGTCGGGATGGCCTTGGGCATCATTCTGGCGACCCTCTCCGGGAACTTCAGCGTCTCGCTGCTGAACTATCTGTTCGGCGAGATCTTGGCCATCGAACCCGTCGAGGTCGGGCTGTCCGTCGTCTTGGCCGCCGTGGTCGTCCTTCTTGTCTTAGGCAATTACCGGCCTTTTATGTATCTGACCTTCGATCGGGAAGCGGCCAAGGTTTCCGGTATCCGCGTCCGTCGTCTCGACACTCTGATTACGGTCCTGACCTCGGTCACGATCGTGCTGGGGATGAAGGTGGTGGGGATCCTGCTGGTGTCCGCTCTGATCGTGATCCCCGCGGCGGCCGGTCTTCAATTGGCCACGAGCTTCAGAGCGGCCATCCTTCTCTCCTGTCTTGTCGCCGTTCTGTCCGTCGTGGCCGGACTTATTCTCGCCTTTTATCTGGACCTGCCGGTTTCGGGAATGATCGTCCTGGTCGGATTCGTTCTCTTCGCCGCGTCCTTCCTCTGGCGGAAGCACAGGCCTTGATCATCTCTTGTTGAATTCCTTTTCGACGAACCGATCGATCTCCTCGGCGAGCCGGCACGCTTTCCGCCGGAGCGCCACGGCCTTTCTTTTGGTCCCCCTCCGGAAGGCTTCGTCCCGGATTCCGGGCAGGTTGATCCGGACGTTGTAGTACGCCCCCTCGGCCGCCGTCCGGGCGGCAAGGGCGGCCACGCCGGCGTCGCTCATCGAATTGCGGTTGCCTTTTTGAGCGGCTTTCTTGGCTAATTTCAGGAGCTCGACGGATCCCTCGAGAACCTGGAACGGAACGAGCGTCGCTTCCTTTGTCGCTGTTTCGACGGCCGCGTCCCGTTCCATCTTCTGATCCTCGGTCGTTTTCGGCAGCCGGCCGGCGTCCATCACCCGATTGAACGCGTCCGTGTCGCGGTCCACCTGACCCATATATTCATCCTTCAGCCGCTGGGCGCGCACGGCCGTCCTCTTCATGTCCTTGAACGACGTCTCATAGCCTTTCTTGCCGACCGTCAGGTTGGCGACCATCGCCGTCAGTCCGGCGGACAAAGCGCCGCACAAGGCCGCGACGCTGCCTCCCCCGGGGGTGGGGGTGTCCATGGACAGATCATCGGCGAAAGCGCGCAGGCTTTTCCCGGCGAGACGGTTCGCCGGCTCCTCGAACTGATGTTCGATGATCTTTTTTTTCGGGTCGAAGGGGACGACGTCGCTCAGCCCTAGCGAGAGGACGGCCGTCCGGACGAGCTCGTCGTCAGGGAGGCCGGGGCTTTTGCCCTGCTTTTCGAGATAATGGCGGCCGGCGGACAGCAGCGCTTCCTTCGGGATCAATCCGACGAGCTCGCTGCCGGTGACCCGAAGCCCCAGCCGAAGAGCTTGTTGGACGACCTCGTCGAAGACGGCCTGGATCGGGGTGACTTTGTAATTCGTGAAATTGATCGAGATCTGGGCGATCCCGTAATCCTCGATGTACCAGCCTACGGCTTTGACATGCTCGAATTTCCCGGGGAGCTTGATCGTGTTCCCGGCCGCGTCGCGGACGATCTCGCCGTCGGCGTCGCGCTGGACCCGCCCGCTCTCCCGGATGTTCAGGGCGATCTCTCCGGCCAGCTTGCGGTCCCGGGTATTGAGGTTGATGTTATAAGCGATCAGGAATTCCCGGGCGCCGATGACCGTCGCGCCGGATCGGGAGTTGAAGACGGGTCCCCCGCAGTCGGGCGCCCATTCGGGATCCTTCAGTTTGTCGGCCAATCCTTCAAATTCGCCGCTCCGGATCGTGGCCAGATTGCACCGCTCCGGCCGCGTGGCGGCCTCTTCGTAGAAATAGACGGGAATGCCGAGTTCATCGGCGACGCGGCGGCCGAGGTCCCGGGCCCATTGAACGCAGTCGGCCATGGTCACGCCGGAGACGGGCACGAAGGGGCAAACGTCGGTCGCGCCGATGCGGCTATGCGCCCCTTTATGCTGACGCATGTCGATGACCTCGGCGGCCTTCCTGATCGCCCGGAAAGCCGCTTCACGAACGGCATCGGGATCGCCGATGAACGTCATCACGGTCC
Organism: Candidatus Aminicenantota bacterium; assembly: GCA_030691735.1. Lineage (GTDB taxonomy): Bacteria > Acidobacteriota > Aminicenantia > Aminicenantales > UBA4085 > JAPKZI01. Next base: position 4,640 of record JAUYDS010000032.1, on the reverse strand, counting down.
GGTTGGTCGATTCTCCCGGATCGACGTCCAGCAGTTTGACCCCGGGAGTCGATTCGATCTCATGGGCGATCGCCTGGATCTTGTCCTTGTCTCGGCCTTCGCTGAAATTCGGAACGCACTCAACGAGCTTCATGGGCGGCTCCTTTCTTGTCCTTGGTCACGGTGTATTGGAATTGGCCCTTGGCGTCGAACACGTCGTACGTCTCGAGGTCCGCCAGGCGTTCGCTGAGGACGGACTTGTCTCCGGCGATGACGAGGACGAGCGGTTGGCCGAGGAGTCTCTGGGCCGTGGCGAAGACGCGTTCGGCGTTGACGAGCATGACCTGTTCATAATAGCGGCTCCAGAATTCTTCGCCGTCGTTCCGGGCCTGGTTCTCGGCCATCCTCCAGGAAAACTCGTCGTATCTTTCGATCTGGAGCGGAAAATTGAAAATGAGATAGGACTTGGCCTGTTCGATTTCGAGGGAGGACACCGGCTCTTTGGCCAAGGTCCTGATCTCTTTCCGGATCTCTTGGAGAGCAAGAGCGATGGCTTCGGGCCGGACCTTGGCCCTGACGAGAAAGACCCCGCCGGCCCTGTAAAAGTCGGCCTCACTGTAAGCGAAGTTCGCGAACGCTTTGGATTCCCGAAGATTCATGAACAGCCGGGAGGTCGGGGTTCCGCCCAAAACCTGGTTCAGGACCGCCAGATCGAACCGCTCGGAATTCCCCGGAGTCGGAAAGACCGTCCCCACATAGGCCCTGCACTCCAGGGACTGGGGCACATCGACGAGGCAGACCCGTTCTTTTTCGGGGGCCTTGAGGGGCCGCATGGCGGTCGGCGGAATATCGCGCGGCTGCCAGAGGTTCAAATACGTGCTGATTTTGCGGGTCGCCGCGTTCAAGCTCAGACTGCTGGCGAAAATGATCCGGGCGTTATTGGGACGGTAATAGCGGTCGAAAAAATCCGCCAGGCTGTTCTCGTTCCAAGTTTTGATCACATCGCTGGAAAAAGAGAATTTTTCGTAAGGGTGGTTCTGGAACAGCATTCGGCCCAGATGTCGCAGGGCCACGAAATCGGGATCCTTCTCCTTGGCCAGCAGGTCGTACGTCGTCGTGAACTTGACATAATCGATCTCGGTCCGGGTGAAATTCGGCTGAAGAAGGGCCTGACCGAGAAAGCCGAGCGCCGGGTCGAGAAATTCTTCCATGAAATGGAACGTCAGCAGGACATAATCCTGGCCCACCGAGACCGACAGAGTCCCTCCGATGGATTCCAGGAACTCCTCGACGTCGGGAACGGACCGGACGAGCGTTCCCCGGCCGAGAAGGCTGGCGACGAACGTGGCCGTCCCCGCCAGATTGTTCGGCGAGAGGCTCTCTCCGGCGAAAACGATCAGCTGGAGGCTGCAAAAAGGCTCGTTCTCCCGGGTAACGATGGAGACGCTCAGCTGATTGGATAAGAGGGCTCGTTCGATGCGGGGGAGTTTCAGCTCTTGCAACGGCTCGGGCGGCGGCGGGGATCTGCGGAACCTTTCCTGTTGAGGAAGGACGGACGTTCCCGAAAGGACGACCCAGAAGGCCCAGCTAAGACCGAGCTTCTTCATTTCGTCTTCACATTCAGGATGATGCTGTTGTCCAAAGTGAAATACCGGTTGACGATGCCGATGATGTCTGTGGACGTGACCTTCATGTATTTTTCGAGCTCGAGCGGAAAATCGTCAAAATTCTTGAGGGCCAGGAAAGACTCGCAGAGAAAGATGGCTTTGTCCATCGTTGAGGAGAGCCGATTGAGATAATCCTGCTTGAACATCGTCTTATAGCGGACGAGATCCCGCTCGGAAAGAACCACCCGCTTCAACCTGTCGAGCTCGGAGAAGATGGCCTCTTGGCAGCGTTCCGCCATCGCCTGATTATTGACGACGCAGAAGATCCTGTAGATGGCCCGGTCTTTCCTTTTTTCGATTCCCCCGGAGGCCTGGTAGGCGATCTTGTTGTCGCGACCTAAGAGCCGCCGGGTCAAGCGCGAGCTGCGGCCTCGGAATAGGATGTAATCGACGATGGACAGCGTATAAAAATCGTTGGAAAAGGGCGGGGCGATGCGGAAGCCCATATAAAAAGCGGGCGCCGCGGCCAGGACATCCTGAAACGTCCTGACAACCGGCTGTCTGGTATAGACCGGCGGTTCGAACGACGGACCGATGTCCTTGCCCCGAGGAATGGTCTCGAAATAGCGGACCACGAGCTCCCGCGCGCTCAGCTTGTTGAAATTGCCGGTGATGCAGAGGACGGCGTTGTTGGGGACATAATAATTGGCGTAAAAATTCCGAGCGTCGTCGACCGTCAGATTCCGGACGTCCTCTTCCGTGCCCAGGACGGGATGGCTGTGGGCGAAATCCGAATAGACGAGCTGATCGAAAGAAAGCTGGCTGGCGAAGTAGAGCTCCGATTTCTTCTGAAGGAGATCGTCCAAGAGGGCATTGCGCGCCCGTTCGAACGCTCCCTCGCTCATCTCCAGGGATTTCATCCTGTCGGATTCCAACCAGAGCACCGGGGCCAGCTGATTCGAAGGCACGGTCTGGTAGAAGAGGGTCCTGTCCTCCGAAGTGGAGGCGCTGAGCTCCCCCCCGACGCGGTTGATGAAATTGAAGTGCTGGAACGGGGCGACGTTGGCCGAACCCGAGAACATCAGGTTCTCCATGATGTAGGCCAGCCCCGCTTTCCCAGACGGTTCATGGACCGAACCGACGTTGTAAACGACGGCGACGGAGACGATGGGCAACGAGGTGTCTTCCGATAAAATTACTTCCAGCCCATTCTTCAACCGGACATGGGACAACGGAAAATTCGGGCCGCTCTGGCCGAGTAGGGGAGCGGCGAAGACGAGGATCCATCCCAACGAAATTCCGAGCCTGGCCTGTTTTCGATCGTGGTTGAACATGGACCTCGAACGGCGGAACATCCGCCGTCTCGCTCTAAAATATCATATCTGCTCAAGAAATGGAAAGCCGGTTTCCGTTCGCTCCCGGGAATCCGGCGTCGGGACGGAACAGCCTAGGGCTCGGCCGTCTTTTCGGAGAAATGGACGAAAGAAAAGCATTCCGGGATATGGGAGTCATAGATGCCGTGCCTGTTCAGGGCCCAGCCCGGGTCGGGCTGAACGCGGACTCCGCCGCTGTTCAAGGCTTCGAACCTGGAGAAATCCATGCGCCAAACGTCGCCGTCCCGCGGCGGAAGGGGCCGGCCCTGGGCCAGGCATTCCATACCCGACCAGGGAAAGGCGAGTTCGACCGTCCAACCCCGGTCGATATCGAGATCGTCATTCAGGGTCCCGTCGACGTGCACCGCCCAGGTCAAACCCGGGAAGTCCCAATCCATAAAGGCCCAGCGTTTTCCGCGAGGGTGACGGCCGTGGCGGCTCGCATCCTGGAAACCGCCGATGACATCGATCTTGCGCTCATAAAGGTCGAATTCCGGCCGGTCGAAGAATCCGCCTTTTTTGTGGGCGTCCTGCCATAGATAGAAGACCTCATAGATAGCGCCCAGGGCGTTGATCTGGAACTCGTAATAGCCGTCCTTCCCGGCGATGAAGAGCTCAACGTCGTTCTCGGTCCAGATGAAGGAATCACGGTCCTTGAGACCGGCCCGGACATCCGGCTCCTCTATCCAGTAGGCGACATAAAAATTTCGCTCGTCCCAGAGCGCCGCCAGGCGCGTGTCGAGGAAGCCGGGTCTTCCCGTAACGAGGTCGACGAAGCGAGGCGACCTGGGCGCGGATTTCCAGCAAGCGTCATCGAGACGGCCATCGATCACCGGCGGCCGCGTGGTTCTCAGACAGGTGTAATGGAACAATTCCGATTCGGGACAGCCGTAGGCGGATAGCATGGTCACCTCCCCGGAAGGACGTTGCTCATTTGGATGTCTCACTGTATTTGATTTATAACACAATTTCAAGGGAGCTCGGGGAAGAAGCTTGCTCGAAACGGGCGAACGCTCTTCTCGTCGCGGGTCCTGTCACCGATCAGCCCCAGCGTTCTCGCTCATCACCCACCTTCGGGGGGTCCCATTTCGCTTCGAACGCTGGGGCGCCCGATCGGCGCCACCCGTAATTAGAGCGTTCATCCGATTCTTCGCTCGCCGACGACAAAATAAGCTGTTTGCGTTTGACCCTTTCCGCTTAGAGCGGCTTTCCGAAAAAAGCGAAACGCAGCGGCGAGATCTCCTTAATGTCACCGCACCTTCTTTCCCTCGCCAAGGCTGAAGAAAAAAAGATTCATCAACATGGGGGAATGTTTTTAGCCCTCGACGAGCGAAGAAGCAGGCGAACGCTCTAATTATGGATCGCGCTGAAAGACAAGATCGGGAAACGGCTGAAGCGACCATGGAGGGTTCAGCCTTTCCGAGCCGTCCTTCGAGGAAAGCCGGCCCGGAAGAGGCCGGCCGGCGAAGTATGTTTGACGTCCCGGCCAACCCCCGTAATTAAGAAGCCGGGACGGAGTTCTGAGCCGCCGAGAAGGACGGGGAGGAAACGGCGTGAAGAACCCGAGTCAAGGGACGAGCCTTCGGCTCGCCACTCGCCCGTGGATACAAGCCACGGGCGAGTACGGCGGAAGTGGACCCCCGGGAAAGCCCGGGGCCCCGGCCGCCGTCGGGAGCGAGGC
>JAUYDS010000174.1 GCA_030691735.1 Candidatus Aminicenantota bacterium | reverse complement strand
GTCCTCATTCGCGAAGCGAATGAGGGCAGGCTTTGTCTGGGGATCCGTTTCCGCCGTACTCAGCCGCGTATTTACATCGCGGGTGAGTGCCCCGGGCTTTGCCCGGGGGTCCACTTCCGCCGCGAAGGCTCGTCCCTTGACGCCGTCTTCACTAAGGCAGAACGACATTTATGCTTGACGGGAGAAATTCTTAAGTGTACACTCTAAGTGAACACTTAACGCTAGGCGGCGCCTCCATGAAAGCGACTTTTCTTGATTTGCGAAAACGATCGAAGGCCATCGTCCGGGCTTTGGACCAGAACCAGTCCGTGACCCTGGTCTATCGGGGCAAAACGAAAGGCGTGATCGTCCCCGCCTCAGGACTGCCGGGAAAGACCATTTCCGTCAGCCGGCATCCCGCTTTCGGGATGTGGCGGGAGCGGGCCGATCTCATAGATGTCCGCGGGTTCGTGGAAAGAGTCCGGAAGAGGCGCCATGCTCTTTGACACGGACATCCTGATATGGGTCTTTCGGGGGAACGCCAAAGCGGCCCGCGCCGTCGAAAAGGATGTCGACCGCCGTCTGTCCGTCGTCAGCTACATGGAACTTTTGCAAGAAGCGGCAGATCCGGGCGAAACGCGGCGCATCAAATCCTTTCTCAAGGACTGCGCGTTCTCGATGGTCCCTCTGACCGAAAACATCGGGCACCGGGCTTCGATCTATATGGAGGAATTCGCGGCCTCGTCCGGTTTGCGGGTTGCCGACGCTCTCATCGCGGCCACCGCCGCCGAGGATCATCTGAAGTTGTGCACGGGTGACCAGCGGCATTTCCGCGTGATCCGAGAGCTCGAGGTGTCGGTTTTCAAGCCTTGATCAAAAGGGGGTCGGGTATCCTGTCTTCTGACTTCCTTGAGTTTTTCTTGACAAATAAACTAGTTTGGAATATATTCCGAATTGGTTAAACTAAAATGGAGTATGTTTCTTGATGGCAAAGACGCCCAGAATCCTGAAAATCGACCTTCCTCCGAGGCAATCCGCATTTCTCTGGGGGCCCAGAAAAACGGGCAAGACCACGTACCTCCGGGACGTCTTTCCGGACAGTTTGTCCTATGATTTTCTGAAAACGGACCTGGCCCTGGAATTCTCCAAAAGGCCGTCTCTCCTGAGAGAGCAGCTGCTGGCCAAGGAGCCGGCCCGGCTCAGCGCGCCGGTCATCCTGGACGAGGTCCAAAAGGTTCCGGCCGTTCTGGACGAAGTCCAGTGGCTGATCGAGAACAAGAACCTTCGTTTCATCTTGTGCGGATCGAGCGCCCGAAAGCTGAAAAGAGGCAAGGCCAACCTCCTCGGGGGCCGGGCCTGGCGCTACGAGATGTTCCCTCTCGTTTCAGCAGAACTCCCCCGGGTCGAACTCCTCCAAGCCTTGAACCGGGGGATGATCCCCGACCACTATTTTCAGGATTCCTGGCGGAAATCGCTGGACGGCTATGTCCAGGATTATCTCAAGGAAGAAGTTTTTGCCGAAGGATTGACGCGGAACATCCCCGCCTTCGCCCGTTTTTTCGACGCCATGGGCTATTCCCACGGGGAGATGATCAATTACTCCAATATCGCCCGGGATGCCGGAGTGGATTCCAAAACGGTCAAGGAATATTTTCAGATCCTGGTCGATACGCTCCTGGGCCGGATGGTCGAGCCGTTCGCTAAAAGACCTTCGCGCCAGGTCATCACCCGGGCCCCAAAATTTTTCCTTTTCGACGTCGGGGTGGCGGGTGCCGTCGTCAAGAGGCGGATCCCCGAGGAGCGCGGCCCCCTCTTCGGCCGGGCGTTCGAACACTTCATTTTCACCGAACTTGCCGCCCACTCCTCTTACCGGGAATTGGGCTATGACATCCGCTACTGGCGGACGAAATCCGGGCACGAGGTCGATTTCATCTTGGGAGACGGAGAAGTCGCTCTAGAGGTCAAGGGCTCAAGCCGGGTGGACGACAGGGAGCTCCGCGCCGTGGCCTCCTTCAGGGATGAATACTCGCCGAAAAAGGCGATCGTCGTCTGTAATGAAGGGGAAGAACGTAAGGTTGGGAACATCCGCCTCATGCCCTGGCGCCTGTTTCTGGCCGCGCTCTGGGCCGGAGATATCATCGGCCGATAAAGGAGCAAAAATCCGCTATAATCTCCCCCCCATGCACGCCAGGATCCATTTCATCAACTTTTTCCGCAAGCTGACGGTCACCTCCCTTCTCTTCCTCATGCCCCTCCATTTCCTGAAGATCGGCCTGAGCGGTTTGCAGATCGGCGCGATCATCTCCCTGTGGGCCCTGGCCCCGCTGCTCATCTCCTTCCCGACGGGCTGGATCAACGACCGCGTTTCGATGGCCGGCGTCATCCGAGCGGCCCTGCTCGCTGAAAGCCTGCTGCTCCTGGTCATGGCCTACGCCAACGGTTTTTATCTCATCGCCGCCGCCTTCCTCTGCCTCGGCATGGCCAACAACGCTCTAGACGTCTCGTTCAACAGCCTTTATTACAAAGACGAGAAAGTGATGGATCAGAACCGGAAATACGGGATCTACGTCTTCTGGATCAGCCTCGGGCCGGCCGTCGGCGTCGTCGGCGGAGGGTTCCTGATGCGGTTCGCCGATTTCCGCGTCCTGCTCCTCGTCTTCGCCGCGATCCTGTTCCTAGTCCTTTTGGCCACGCGGCGGTTCGACCACGAAAAGTTCCATGTGGTCTCGCTTGGAGATTATCGGCGAAACCTTTTCCAGACAAAGACCCTCTTGTTCATCCTCTTCGTCTTCATCCTGGCCCTGCATTGGAGCGTCGAAGGGACCGTCTACAGCCCTTTCCTCCAGAAAGCGTTCGGGCTGGACAACCTCCAGGTTTCGTATTACATGTCGGCGGGGTTGTTCTTTTTATCGTTTTCGGCCTTCCTGGTCGGGCTCCTGAAGTTCAACCTCCGGGCCAACAAGCGCCTCTTGGTTCTGGCCATGTTCCTCTCCGGCGCGGGCCTGATCCTCATGGTCCATTCCAACGTCTATGTGTCGCTGGCCTTTCGGGTCGTGCACGAAATCGGCGACGGCGCCCTAGGCGCCCTGCTGACCCTGTTCACCGCGCGCCTCTTCGAAAAGCGGACGATCGGCGGGAGCGCCGGGCTCATCTCGGCCATCTCGATCCTGGGACAGATGGCCGGCGCCCTGATCTTCTCGCCGTTGGGCTATCGCCACGGCCTCCAGTATCCGTTCCTCATCGCGGGCGGCCTGCTCGTCCTCAACGCCGGCTTCGGCGCGGTGTTGTTCCGCAGGATTGAGTATTAATCCCATGATCGCCCTTAAAGGTTCCGGATTCGATGTCATCCTCATCAGCGGCGAGCCCTACGCCGACCATCCGCTGTCAGGCGTCGGGGTCATCGCCCGCGTCCTCGACGCCAAAGGCTACAGGGTCGGTGTCATCGAGCGGCCCGACTGGAAAGGCGACGCGGATTTTAAAAAACTCGGCCCGCCGCGTCTCTTCTTCGGCCTTACGGCCGGCTCCATCGACAGCATGCTGGTCAATTACACGGCCCTCAAGCGGGCCCGGTCCAAGGACGAACACGATCCTTATGCGTCCGGCATGCCCGACCGGGCCGTCCTCGTTTACGCCAACAAGGTCCGGCAGCTTTTCCCGGGAGCGCCCATCGTCCTGGGCGGGATCGAAGCGTCCCTGCGCCGCTTCGCCCACTACGACTACTGGGAGAACAAGGTCCGGCGAAGCCTCCTGATCGATTCGCGCTCGGACATCCTGGTTTACGGGCCCGGCGAGCTTCAGGCGATCGAAATCGCCCGCCGCCTGGCCGACAAAGAGGACCTCGCCGGGATCCTCGGAACGTGCGTCGCGCGCAAGGAGCTGCCGCCGGAGTTCGCCGAGATCCCTTCGTTCGAGGACGTCGGCGCCGGCCCGGACGCCTTCATCCGGGCGCAGAACGCCTTCTCCAACCGCCGCCCGCTCGCCCAGCGTCACGACAGCCGCTATGTCCTGCAGCATCCCATGCCGGGTTACACGACCGGGGACCTGGATTGGATCTACGGCCTGCCCTTTTCGCGCAAGGTCCCGGCCCATTTTCCCGAGTTCAAGATGGCCCAGTTCTCGGTCGTCACGCACCGCGGCTGTCTCGGGCGCTGCTCGTTCTGCTCCCTGGCGCTCCACCAAGGCGATCGGATCGTATCGCGCAGCGAAGGCTCGATCCTCGATGAGATCCGCCGGCTGACCAAGCATCCCGATTTCAAGGGCACCGTCGACGACCTGGGCGGTCCGACGGCCAACATGTACGGAATGGACTGCAAGTCCCGCGAAAGATGTGAGAAGAACTGTTTAGGCTGTAAGCGGCTCGAGCGGAGCCACCGGCGCCTCATCGAACTCATGCGCAAAGCGCGCGCCGTTCCGGGCGTCAAGAAGGTCTTCGTCCGGAGCGGCATCCGCTACGACCTGGCCATGGAGAGCGAAGAGTATTTGCGCGAATTGAGCGAGCATCATCTGTCCGGCCTGCTCAAGATCGCGCCTGAGCATGTTTCCCCCGGGGTGTTGCGCCTGATGAACAAGGACGTCCCGCCGCTCGAGGAGTTCCGGCGCGCGTTCAAGAAGGCCAACCAGGACCGCAAACAGCATCTCAAGTATTACTTCATGGTCGCCCATCCGGGGAGCGGGCCGAATGAGGCGCGCGAGCTGGCGCGCGAGGTCGGGCGGCTGGAGAGGGAAGGGGAGAGGCCGGCCGAGGGCGTCCAGATCTTCACCCCCACGCCGATGACCGTTTCGACCTGCATGTATCACACCGGCCTGGACCCGATCACGGGGGCGAAAGTCCACGTCCCGCGGACATTTGCTGAGAAGAAAGAGCAGAAGCGGATCTTGTCCCGTCGTTGAGGAACTCGGGGTCGCGTCTACACTTTCCACTTTCTAGAGCGGAAAGTGTAGACGC
>JAUYDS010000108.1 GCA_030691735.1 Candidatus Aminicenantota bacterium | reverse complement strand
CTGTTCTTGGTTAAAGTCGCCGCGCTCCGATTCAGTTTCGTATAAGACATGATGATTACCTCCTTTTGGTCATCGTTTCAGATTTGGCCGTGGCCATTTATGGAAATTCCTTATTTTCCTTTTTCCTGGACGCAGGTCCCGCACCGGCCGGCGTCGTACATCCAGCACTGCAGCTCGTCGTACTCCTCCAGGCAGGTCGGCTCCATGGTCAGGCAGGCGTTGCAGATGTCCGTGTCTGCGGCCGGCCCTTGGCAACGGAGCGAGCAGGCCGGACAGATGTACATACACGCGCCGCAGAGGCGGCAGACCTCGGATCGCGCGTCGAAGGGCGTCGAGATCTTCCTGTTATGGCCCCGGTTCTGGAAGCCGATCGCCCGGGCGTCCATCTGCTCGTCGCAGATGCGGACGCACAGGCCGCAATAGACGCATTCCTCGTCGCGCGGCTTGAACCTCTGATGGGTCAGGCCGAACTTCGAGGCCAGGTCCTGGATCTTCTTGGAGCCGGGCGCCGTGGAGAGCATGAGCTCGAGCATCATCCGCCGGGCCCGGATGACCCGCATCGTGTCGGTGTGGACGACGAGTCCCTCCTCGACGGGGTACGTGCAGGAGGAGACCAGCTTGGCCCGCGGACCTTCGCCGATCTCGACCAGGCACAGCCGGCAGCCGCCGTACTCGCTCAGCCCGTCGTTGTGGCAGAGCGTCGGGATCTCGAGGCCGTAGAACTTCGCGGTCTCGAGGATCGTCCAGCCCTCCTCGGCCGAAACCTCCAATCCGTTGATTATAAGTTCGATCATTTCTTCGCTCCTAGGCTGTTTTTGCCGTCCTCGGTTTCCAGATCGCAGCGGAGACAGCGCCTCGCCTCCTTGCAGGCCATTGGCTCGGTCAAGCCCAGTTCGACTTCCTTGAAGTTCTTCCGTCGCTGGGCCAGGGACAGGTGGGGCGTCCGGGGCCGCCGGGCTTTAGCCGCTTCCTCTGGGGTCATTTCGGTCGGCCCGGCATAGACCGACGGCCGGGTGAGGAGATAGTCACGCCGTATGGGTAGGCCGCGGATGTATTGCTCGATGCTGTCGGCGGCCAGTTTCCCGGCGGCCATGGCCTCGACGACCATGTTGGGCCCGGTCACGGCGTCGCCGCCGGCGAAGACTCCCGGCCGCGTGGTCGTGGCCAGTTCCGGGTCGATGATGATGTTCTCGCCGTGGCGCTGGACCTCATCGCCTTCGCCGATATAGGAAGTGTCGGGCCGTTCGCTGATGGCCAGGATGAGCGTGTCCAATTTATAAATGAAATTCGAGCCATCGATCGGGATAGGCTTCCGACGGCCGCTCGCATCCTTGTCGCCGAGACGCATCCGCCGGCACTCGATGGCGTATGCTTTTCCGTTCTTCGTCAGGACCTTGACCGGGGCAACCAGGAACTGGATATCGACGCCTTCCTCGATGGCCGCGTCCACTTCTTCGGCGATGGCGGGCATCTCGGCCTTGGTCCGGCGGTAGAAGATCGAGACTTTTTCGCAGTCCTTCTGCCGCAGGGCCGCCCGGGCGGCGTCGATGGCCGAGTTCCCTCCGCCCACGACACACACTTTCTTGCCGACCGGCACTTTTTTCCCTAGGTTCACATCGAGGAGGTATTCCAGGGAATGCAGGACGCCCCGGGCATCCTCGCCCGGGATGTCCATGGTCAGCGATTGGCCGGCTCCAGTGGCGCAGAAGACGGCTTTATACCCGTCCTTGAACAGCTTGTTGAGGGTGAAGTCCTTGCCCAGGACCATATTCGTCCGGATTTCGACGCCGGCGGCTTTGATCTGTTCGATCTCTCTGGCCACGATCGACCGGGGGAGGCGGTGGTCTGGGATACCGATGCTCAGCATGCCTCCGGCCATGGGCAGGGCTTCGAAGATCGTCGGGCAGAAACCCTTGCGGGCCAGGTAATAGGCAGCCGTCAAACCGGCCGGGCCGGAGCCGATGACGGCGACCCTTTCCAGCCCTTGCTTCAGAGGTTCCGGTTCATAGCGGACATCGTTCTTTTCGGCCCAGTCCATGACGAAGCGCTTGATGGCCCGGATCGAAATGGGCTGGCCGGACTCGCCGGCGCGGCAGACCTTTTCGCAGGGATGATGGCAGACCCGGGCGCAGACGGACGGCAGGGGATTGTCCTTCATGATGATGTCAAAGGCTGCTTTGTAATTCCCCTGGGCGACATGGGCGATGTAGGTCGAGGCCTCCTGGCCGATGGGGCAGATATAGTGGCACGGCGAGGAGACGATCTCCTTGCAGACGAGCGCCGCGCATTTCTTGTTCTTGATATGATATTCGTACTCTTTGCGGAAGTATTTCAGGGTTGACAGCACGGGATTGGCCGCGGTCTGGCCGAGTCCGCACATCGAGCTGTCCTTGACCGCGTAGGCCAGCTCCTCGAGGAGATCCAGGTCGCTTTCCTCGCCCCGGCCGTCCGAGATCTTCTTGACGATCTCCCACATCCGTTGCGTCCCCTCCCGGCAGGAGATGCACTTGCCGCAGGATTCGTCCCGGAGGAAGTTCAGGAAATACTTGGCGATGTCGACCATGCACGTGGATTCGTCCATGATGATCATGCCGCCCGAGCCCATGATCGCCCCGGCCTGGGCCAGGCTCTGGTAATCGATGGGGAGGTCGAGCAGGTCTTTCGGCAGGCATCCGCCCGAAGGGCCGCCCGTTTGGACGGCCTTGAAGGCCTTGTTGTCGGGAATACCGCCGCCGATGTCGTAGATGATCTCCCGGAGGCTGATGCCCATGGGGACCTCGACCAGTCCGGTGTTGTTGATCTTGCCGACCAGGGAAAAGATCTTGGTACCCTTGCTGTTGTCGGTGCCGATCTTGGCGAACGCGGGGCCGCCCTTGGTGATGATGCGGGGGACGTTGCCCCAGGTCTCGACGTTGTTGATGTTGGTCGGCTTTCCCCAGAGCCCTTTTTGGGCGGGGAACGGGGGCCGCTGGCGCGGCTCGCCGACCCGGCCTTCGACGGAGGCGATGAGCGCGGTCTCCTCTCCGCAGACAAAGGCGCCCGCGCCTTTGGCGATCCGGAGGTCGAAGTCGAACCCGGAGCCGAGGATGTTCTCTCCAAGCAGCCCGTGCTCACGGGCCTGCTCGATGGCCTGGATGATATGTTTCACGGCCAGGGGATACTCGTCGCGGACGTACATGTAGCCGCGGGCGGCGCCGATGGCGTAGGCGCCGATCATCATGCCCTCCAGGACCCGGTGAGGGTTGCCTTCGAGGAGGCTCCGGTCCATGTAGGCCCCCGGATCGCCTTCGTCCGCGTTGCAGATGACGTACTTGAGGTCGCCCTTGGCCTTGCGGGCGAGCTCCCATTTGGTCCCGGTCGGGAATCCCGCGCCGCCGCGGCCGCGGAGACCCGAGGTCTTGACGGCGTCGACGACACCGTCGGGCGGCATCCCGCCGAGAACCTTGGCCAGGGCGCCGTAGCCGCCGATGGCGAAGTAATCGTGGATGTCGGTTGGATCGATCAAGGCGTTGTCGCCGAGGACGAGACGCTTCTGCTTCTTATAAAAAGGAATGTCGTTCTCGCCCTGCGCCCTGTCGCCGGTGTTCGGATCGACGTAAAGAAGATCGGCGAGGACTTTTTTCTTCAGGACGGTCTTGTGGATGATGTCGGCCGCTTTTTCCGGGCCGACCTTCTGGTAGAAGATATCGCTCGGCTGAAGGATGATGTTCGGCTCGGCCTCGCAGAAGCCGTGGCAGCCGGTGACCCGGACCTTGACCTTGTTCTCCAGTTTCTCCTTCTTGATGATTCCGTTCAAGGCGTCGATGACCTTCTGGGATCCCCGGGCCAAGCCGCAGGTGCCGGCAGAGACGGTCAGAACCGGCCGTGTCTCCGCCTTGCGCCGCGCCGCTTCCTCCCGGAGGACTTTTTTCAATTGGGCGACGGACGTGATTTTGTCGTGGGCGCTCATTTTTTCCCTTTCTTTCTGACCGCGTACTTGCGGAGGATGGCTACGACCTTGCCCATGGTCGTGTGAGCGTGGTAGGTCCCATCCACGACCACGACCGGCCCGATGGCGCAGCATCCCAGACAGGCCACCGTTTCCAGGGTGAACTGGTTGTCGGGCGTGGTCTCGCCGGGCTCGACGGCCAGCCTCTTCTCGAATTCCGAGAGGATCCTGGGGCCTCCGCGGACATGACAGGCGGTCCCCAGGCAGACCGTCACCAGGTGCCGCCCCCGCGGCTTGAGGCTGAAGGCCCGGTAAAACGTTGCCACCCCGATGACGTCGATCAGGGGAATGTTCAGGGACTTCGCGACGGTCTCCAAGGCTTCGCGGGGGAGGTAGTTGTATTCCGCTTGGATGTCCTGCAGGATGGCGATCAGGGCGCGTTTTTCGCTATGGTGTTTCGCTAAATAGGATTGTACGGTTGAATTGACGGCTTCCACTTATGTTCCTCCAAGGAATTTGGATTTATGGAAATGTCTTTCGGACGGAAGGCGGACAGGGATCGACAAAGACTCGGTCTGAGATCCGCCGCTTCGGGGAAGCCTCAGGTGAGCGAGCGAGGACGCTGCGGTATGTATGAAAGACTCCTCTTCGTCGCGCTACGAAGTCAGGTTTATAATTGCGAAGAATTTTTCTATACTAAAAAAGGAAGCTTGTCAAGAGAAGGCCGGCGGCGGCGGCGGATCACAAGAACGGCAGGTAGCGCCCGATCTCATAATCGCTGACCTGCTTATCGAACTCCGAGCCGACGGCTTTCATGTAATCGGCGATCTCCTCCCGTTTGTTGGCGATGAACTTGGCGAAGATGTCTTCGCCGAGCGTTTCGCGGACGAGGGCGCTTTTTTCGGCGAGCTTCACCGCCTCTTCCAGGTTCCGGGGAAGGGTCTGGATGCTGAACTTCTTCTGCCGGGCGTTGCTCATGTGATAGATGTTCTCCTCGACGGCGGGAGGCAGAGGGATGTTCTCCCGGATCCCCTCGAGACCGGCGGCGAGCATGACGGCGAAAGAGAGATAGATGTTGCAGCCGGGATCGGCGGACCTCAGCTCGATGCGCGTCGCGTTCTCCTTGCCGGGCTGATAGCGGGGGACCCGGATATAGGCCGATCGGTTTTTCTGTCCCCAGGCGATATAGACCGGCGCTTCGTAGCCTTCGATGAGCCGCTTGTAGGAGTTCACCCATTGGCTGAAGACGGCGGAGACTTCGCGGGCGTGTTTGATCAAGCCGGAGATATAGGCCCGGGCCGTGTCGGACAGATGATGGGCTCCGGCGGGATCGAAGAAGGTGTTCTTGCCGTCCTTCCACAGCGATTGATGGACGTGCATCCCGCTCCCGTTCTGGCCGTTGATCGGTTTGGGCATGAAAGTCGCGTACAGGCCGTGCATCCGGGCCACGCGCTTGACCATGTAGCGGAAGAGCATTCCGGTGTCGGCCATGTCGAGGGCCCCGGTATACCGGAGGTCGATCTCGTGCTGGCCGTGGGCGACCTCGTGGTGATCGTATTCCGAGGCGATGCCCATCTTTTTCAACAGAATCTGGATCTCTTTGCGGATCTCGCCGTGCCGCCCGGCGAAGAAATAACCGCCCGCGTCGAGCGGAACGGGCTCGCGGTCGTTGGCGAAGAGGAAGAACTCGAGCTCGGGCCCGACCTTGAAATCGTCGAAGCCGAAATCCTCCTTGGCCCGGCGGAGGACCTGCTTGAGCCTGAAGCGTGAATCGCCTTCATAATGCGTTTTTTCGGGCGTGAGGATTTCTCCGAACATGACCGCTTCGCGCCACGTCGTCTCCTCGGAGAACCCCCGGTATTCCCAGGGCAGGACCCGGAAGGTGGCCGGGTCGGGTTTGATAGTGAGGTCGCTCTCCTCGATCCGGACGAAGCCCTCGACCGAGGAACCGTCGAACCCCTTGCCGTCGCGAAAGGCGTTTTCGAGCTCCGCGCTGGGGAACGAGAAATCCATGGGACGTCCCAGGATATCGGGAAATATGACCCGAACGAATTCGATCTTTCGGGCTGGGTCGAGGACGGTTTTAAGGACCTCCTCCTCGCTGGTGAAGCCGAAATTCTTATGCGAAGGATCGCTCGTGTAATACATTCATAGCCTCCTAATCGGATGTCTATGAACTATTTAATACATATAAAAAAGATGATTGTCAATATTTAAATAAAAAAAATTGACAAATGTCGTATATTAATAATAATATGAAAACATGGAGGATCGCCCATGATCGACGAACTCGATAAAAAGATCATTCGGGTCATGAATCAGAACGCCCGAAAAAGCTTTCGCGAGATTGCTAAAGAGGTGGGGACGTCCGTGACCGCGGTCATCCAGACGGTGAAAAAGCTGGAGGATCTGGGGGCCATCAAAGGCTACGTTCCCATCGTCGATCCTCTTCACTTCGGCCTTGAGGTGAGCGTTGTCGTCGCTCTCCGCATCTCCCAGGGCAAACTCCTCGAGACCCAAAGGAAGATCGCCGAAGACCCCCACGTGACCGCGGTCTATGACATCACCGGCGAATGGGACTCGCTGGTCATCGCCTATTTCCGGAGCCGGGACGACCTGAACAAGTTCCTGAAAAAGCTGAACAGCCTGCCCTGCGTCGACCGGACCGTGACCCATCTCGTTCTCAATACGGTCAAGGACGAACGGCGTCTGTTCGTTTGAAAATTTGTTCTTGACAGCCCCCCCGTTTATGCCATAATAATTTTTTTTGAACGGAGGTCGCCATGCCCAAGAAAGTCTACGTCCCCGTCGGCCATCACTACATCGTCGAAGCGTCCGGCTGCAATCCCAAGATCATCGGCAGCGTGGAGAAGGTCCAGAACATCCTGGTGAAGGCCGCGGAGATCGCCGGGGCCAAGGTTTGGGCGATCTCTTTCAGTAAGTTCCCGCCGGGCGGAGTGAGCGGCGTCGTGGTGATCTCCGAATCCCACATCTCCACCCACACCTGGCCGGAGATGCGCTATGCCGCGTTGGACATCTATACCTGCGGCAGCCACGTCGATCCCGAAAAAGCCATGGTTTACGCCGTCGAGGCGTTCGGCGCCTCTACGTCCCATATCACCGAGATCACGCGCGGCATCGATGAGGGCGACTGGAAGTTCTTCCACAGCTTCGTCACTTGGGAAGAGGATTTCCGGAAACACATAAAGGAAAAATCCGAGAAGAAATGATCGTCGGCCGGCCTTCCGCCGCTTATAAAAATTATTTACGAAACGTAAATCGCGGATCTTGATGTCCCCTCGGCATTTCGAGATTCCTTAATCGATCGTCTCTGTTCAGCCTCGGCCATTCTTGGCGCAAAACGTGCTTTTCAGAAAGAACGTGAGGCGGATCGATGAAACTGACGTCGTGGTTCGTCATCTGTTATAATAATAAGGTGAAAGGAATCCTTCGGGGCTTTTTTTGGGCCTGCGCGGCGGTCCTCCTTTTTGGCTTTCCGCTGTCCGGGCAGACCGTCGACGGCGGCCGGGGCGGCGGCAGGGGCCCCAGGCTTTGTCTGGGGATCCATTTCCGCCGTACTCAGCCGCGTATTTACATCGCGGGTGAGTGCCCCGGGCATTGCCCGGGGGTCCACTTCCGCCGCGAAGGCTCGTCCCTTGACGACCTCTTGACCGGCCTTCAAAGATCGTTCGCCTCCAAGGATGCAACCGCGTTCAGCGGAGCGTTCAGTCCCGATATCCGGGAGCGGGAGAGCGCCCTCATCTCCGCCTACATGAACAAGTGGCGGATGAACCAGGTCCTCTTCCATCGGACCAGCCGCGACGCCGACAGGGAAGGTGAACCCGGGATCTTTCTCCAGGTCTTTTTCCAGAACGACGATTCGGCCATGTTCGAGATCTGGCGCGTCACGATCGAGAAGACCGGCGGCTGGTGGCGGATCCGGACCAAGGAAGTGACGGGAAATATCACCGCCCTGTACAAGATCCGCATCCCCTCCGGGCGCGTGGAGAGGGCCGCCCGGGTCGAGATCCGGCATCAGGACATCCGCATCACCTTCCAGGACGCCTGGATCTTCCATGACAACATCGAGGACCAGGAGACGGCGATGATCATCATCGGTCGAGGTCAGTTCCATTTCTCCCCCTCGAGCGATACCGAGAGACACCAGCTCGAGCTGCGCTACAAGAAGAATTTCATCCAGGACACCCTCAAGTACGGCTATTTCCGGTTTTCCGACTCCTTCTTCCAGAGCCATATCACGATCGAAAAAGCCCCGCCGGAAAAGACCCCAACGCTCTCCCAGGCGGATTCCAACCGGGCCTATTCGCTGTTCACCGGATATTACCCGAACTCGTTCACGATCGAGAATTCTTTGACGGGCGGACTCCTCTCCTTCATCCCGCGCGGCAACCAGGCCGTCTTCGAGTTGAAAGGAAAGAAGACGGGGGATGTGGCCTATATCTATTCGCCGTTTTCCGCCGACGAGATCCACCTCGTCGGCCGCAATCCCGATCAGGTCATCAATCTCTATACGCCGGAGATCAAAGGCGAGGAAGGCCTGAAATCGTTCTTCGTCTCCTTTGGGGAGAAATTCGACGTCCGGCGCATCGACGTCGAGGTGGATTTCCAGCCGGACAAACGCTACCTTTCAGCCCGGGCCCGGATCGAGGTCAGCGCTCAGATCGACGCCGTCGAGAATCTGAAATTCAATTTCCACCCCGACTTCGAGATCCTCCGGATCTTCGACCAGGACGACCGCGAGCTCTTCTATACCTTGGACAAGCAGCGCAAACTCCTCTATGTCTATTTCATCAGGCCCCTCGAAAAGAACGCCTTGGGCGCGATCGAGATCTATTATCGCGGGACGCTCGAGCCGCCCGGACCGATCCAGGACGTCATTCCCGGCGGCCAGTACAACGAGACGATCTCCTTCGCCGAACCCCGCTTCGACACGTTTTTATACAGCCAGTCGGCCTATTGGTATCCTCAGCCGGCGGAGGAAGACTATTTCCTGTCCAGCCTCCATTTCAGCATTCCCCCGGGATACACCTGCATCGCCAACGGGGAACTCGTCGAACAAGGCCGGCTCGAATCGGTCCGACGCGTCATGACCCTCGAAAAGGTGGGCAACACTCTTTATCGCTTCGAGACGAAATTCCCCGTCAAATACCTGTCCTTCCTCGTCGGGCGGCTCGAGCGGATGTCCAACGGCAACGGCGGCGGTTCGGTCGGCATCCAAGGCTATGTGGCTTCGGAGATCCGCGTCCAGCGAAAGAGCTTGGTCGAGGACGCTCGAGCGATCGTCCAGACCTACGCGACATGGTTCGGCCCGTTCCCCTATGAAAAGCTGGATGTCGTCCAGCGTCTCTGGCCGACGTCCGGCGGTCACAGCCCGGCCTCTTTCATCGTCTTGAACGAGATGCCCCGGAGCCTCAGCGCTTCCCCCCTGGTCACGTCGAACAGCCCGGTGGATATGCCCCGCTATCGCGAATATTACCTCGCCCACGAGATCGCCCACCAATGGTGGGGACAGGCCGTGACCTGGGAAAGCTATCGGGACCAATGGCTCAGCGAGGGGCTGTCCCAGTTCGCGGCCGCGCTTTATGTGAGGGCGAAGTACGGCGAAGAGGCTTACGCGGGCATCCTCAAGAAATTCTCGCAGTGGACCGAACGCCTGGCCGACTGGGGCCCGATCACCCTGGGGTCGCGTCTGAGCTATCTCAATTTCGACGCTTACCAGGCCATCGTCTATGACAAGGCGGCGGTCGCCCTCAACATGCTCCGGGATCTCATCGGCGAGGAGATGTTTTTCAAGGGCCTTCGCGACTTCTTCGAGAAATATAAATATCGCCCGGCCCGGACGAACAACTTCATCCGGTCCATGGAGCAGGCTTCGGGCCGGGACCTCCAGGTTTTTTTCAAGGGCTGGTTTGATACGCACGTCCTTCCCGAAGTTCACGTTTCTCAGGAGATCTTGAAACGGGACGACGTTACCATCTTGAAGATCCGGGTCAACCAGACCCGGGGCATTTTCGTCTTTCCGCTCTGGGTCCAGTGGGAGGAGAACAAGAAGACGGTCCGGAAGATGATGGAGATCGGCGCCGAGACCCAGGAATTCGAATTTCCGGCCGCGGCTCGCCCGACCAAGATCAGGATCAACCCCGACAAGTTCGTCCCCGGCGACTTTCGGTAAACT
The DNA here is from genome assembly GCA_030691735.1 of Candidatus Aminicenantota bacterium. Lineage (GTDB taxonomy): Bacteria > Acidobacteriota > Aminicenantia > Aminicenantales > UBA4085 > JAPKZI01. Next base: position 6,003 of record JAUYDS010000108.1, on the reverse strand, counting down.
CGGATGGGTTTTGCCGATGGCGTCCGTCCTTGCCTTGCTTAATAAAGGCCTCGGAGCATAACGTTAGCGGCTGGTGCTATCAATGGATAGGGATCAGCGCCGGTCCAGGACCAAGGTCTGACCGAACTTCATGACCAGGAACTCGTCCGGCCGCAATCCCGCCCTCCCCATCGCCCGCCGCAGATAAATCGGCGGCTCGCCGAGGGGCTCTTCGGTCTGTTTGAACGTCCCCCAATGCATGCCGACGGATAGGGCCGAACCAAGGTCCTGATGGGCGAGGACGGCTTCCGCCGGATCCATATGCATGGGACGCATGAACCATCGGGGACGATAGGCCCCTAGAGGGAGGAAGGACAGCCGGATCGGGCCGAAGCGGCGGCCGATCTCGTTGAAATGGGAAGCGTACCCCGAATCCCCGGCGAAATAGATATTCCCCTGCTTCGTTTCGATCACCCAGCCCGCCCACAGCTCGCGATCGAAGGAGAACGGTTCGCGGCCGGAGAAATGCTGGGCGGGAACGGCGTGAAAGAGGACATCGCCGATGAACGAGGTCTGCCCCCAATCGAGCTGAGAGACCCGGCTGATCCTCAGCGCCGCGAACCAGCCTTGGAGGCCGAGCGGGACGAAATAGCGGGGTTTGTTCCCCAAATTTTTTATCGTCGGCTTGTCCAGGTGATCGTAATGGTTATGGCTGATGAGGACCGCGTCGATGCGCGGCAGATCGTTGAAAGGGATGCCCGGCGGAGCCTTTCGCTCGGGCCCGACGAACGACACGGGCGAGATCCGGTCGCTGAAGACGGGATCGGTCAGGATGTTGAGCCCGTCGACTTGGATCAGAAAGCTCGCCTGGCCGATCCAGGTGATCTGGATCCTGGCCGGATCCGGATGATGGATAAGGTCCAGATCGGGCGGGACGATCTCCGGCGCATACGGAGGAACCTCGTCCGGAGGGATCGGCGGGGCCTCTTTGGGCGCCAGGCCGAGCAGCCAGCGGAGGGCGCTGCCGAAGCCGCGGTGCTCACCGGTTTCGTACAGATTCTTGAACCCGCTCTTCGTGTGATGGGCCGGACGGTCCGGGAGAGAAACGGACGCTTGGGACACGAAACAAGCCAGGACCGAGAAGGAGAGGACCACGGTCAGGATCGTCATCTTTCTCATCTCACCGCGGCTAATGCTCCGCGAGACAATAATTCCTTTGACCATGACGGAGAATGGAATGAGCGCCGTTCATCAAAATTCGCCGGCGTCGATCCCGAGCCGCTTGATCATCTCGTTGAGCGTCGTCGGCTTCACGTCCAGCATCAGGGCCGCGGTCTTCTGGATCCCCTTGGCCTTCTTGAGCGCCGTTTCGATGAGCCGCTTCTGGAAGGCGAGCGTCTGATCGCGCAGGTTCAATCCATCGCCGGCGATGTCGCCCGCTTTCTTCGCCGGCGACAACAGGATCTCGGGCAGGTTCTCCCGCGTGATCGTCCTGGACTTGGCGAACACGACTGCCCGCTCGATGAGGTTCTCTAGCTCGCGGACGTTCCCCTGCCAGGTGTTCTTCTCCAGGATTTCAAGGACGTCCTCGGAAACGCCGTCGATCGCCTTGTCGTTCTCTTTGGCGTAGATCGCGAGAAAATGCTTGACGAGAAGGGGGATGTCCTCTTTCCTTTCGCGGAGCGGAGGGAGCTCGATCTTGATGACGTTCAGCCGATAGAAGAGGTCCTTGCGGAACGCCTTCTGCCAAATGAGCTCCTCGAGATCGGTGTTGGTCGCGGCGATGATCCGGACATCGACCTTGAGGGTCTTCGTCCCGCCCAGGCGCATGAATTCCCGGTCCTGCATGACCCGCAGGAGCTTGGCCTGCGTCTCCATCCCGATCGAAGAGATCTCGTCGAAAAAGATCGTCCCTTTATCGGCGGCCTCGAAGAGGCCCTGCTTTTCGCTCACCGCGCCGGTGAAGGCGCCCTTGACGTGTCCGAAGAGGTGGCTTTCGAGCAGGTCGGGCGGGAGCGAGCCGCTGTTGACGACGATGAACGGGAAGCCGGCCCGGTTCGAGTTCTGGTGGATGGCCCGGGCGGCGAGCTCTTTCCCCGTTCCGCTCTCGCCCTGGACGAGGATCGTGCTCCGCGTCGGCGCGGCGGTCTTGATCAGATCGAAGACGTTCATCATGACTTTGCTCTTGCCGATGATGTTCCCGAAGCTGAACTTCCGCTTGAGCTCGTCGCGGAGCCGGAGGTTCTCTTCCTGGAGAGCCTTGTGTTCGAGGGCCCGGGCGATGATCAGCAGGAGCTCCTCGTGTTTGAACGGCTTCTGGACGTAGTCGAAGGCGCCGATCTTCATCGCCTCGATGGCCGATTCGACCGAGGCGTAGGCGGTGATGATGACGACGACCGCCTGGGGCTGGATCCGTTTGATGGCCCGGAGCACCTCGATGCCGTCCATGCCCGGCATCAGCAGATCGAGGAGGACGAGGTCGAACCGCTGGGCCGTGTATTTCTCGAGCGCTTCCTCGCCCGAGCCGGAGATCTCGACCTCATAGCCCTCCGAGGTCAGGAGCTGGGAGAGGATGTCGTGGATGACGGGTTCGTCGTCGATGACGTGGATCAAACCTTGGCTGCTCATGGGTCCCGCTTTCTCAGAATTTGGTTTTCTCGGTTTTGGCCAGGCCGAGCTTCCGGTCGTCGAGGTCCTTGGGGATGACGATGACGAAACACGTGCCCTTGCCCACCTCGCTCTCGACGCTGAGGCGGCCCTCGTGCTCCTGGACGATCGCGTAGCTGATGGACAGGCCGAGGCCCGTCCCCTTGCCCACCCCCTTGGTCGTGAAGAACGGGTCGAAGATGTGGGGGCGGTGCTGCTCTTTGATCCCGTGACCGGTGTCCGAGATCCGGGTCACGGCGTCGGAGCCGCTCTCGGCCAGCTCGATCCTGAGCGTGCCGCCCTGGGGCATGGCGTCGATGGCGTTCAGGATGATGTTGATGAACACCTGCTGGAGCCGCTCGCCCTGGGCCCAGATGGGTTTGACCGGCGCCAGGACCAGCTCCAGGCGGATGTTCATGGTCTTCAATTTGTAATCGATGAGCGAGATGATCTCCTGGAGGCTCTCCTTGAGATCAACGCGGTGGAAGGCGAGGTCGGAGGGATTGCGGGCGAAGCTCAGTAAGTTTTTGATGATCCGGGAGACGCGGTCGGTCTGCGTCTCGATCTTCTCCAGGATCTTGGCGAAATGGACATCGGTGATCTTCTTTTGGAGCATCTGGACATAGCTCGAGATGCCTGTCAGCGGGGTGTTGATCTCGTGGGCCACGCCGGCCGAGAGAAGCCCGATAGAGGCCAGCTTCTCGGACGTGACGAGCTGCTGCTGGAGGTTGATCCGGTCCGTGATGTCCTCGAAGACGATAACCGTGCCGTACGGATTGAGGCGGTTGTCGAGGAGGGGCGTCTTGGCGATGTCGAAGATCCGCTTGCCGCCCGAGGGCAGGTCGAGGGGGATCTCGCTCAGGAGATGGAAATCCTGCTGAGTGTCGGGCGGGTAGACGGCGGAGAAATTCTCGGACCCCAGGATCCCGAGCAGGGTCTCGCCGAGGACGGCCTCCTTCTTCTTGCCGAACGTCTCTTCGAGGACCCGGTTCCAGCCGATGACCCGGCCTTTCTGGTCGAGCACGGCCAGGCCGACGGTCAGGCTCTCGATGATGTTCTCGCTGTAGTCCTTCAGCCGCTCGAGCTCCTGGGCGCGGAGGCTGGCTTGGTTGTAGAGGGTGGCGTTCTCCACGGCCAAGGCCAGGGACGATGAGATCGTCGTCAGCAGCTCCCAGTCCTCGCTGGTGAGGAACGTGGCGTCCGTTTTCTTGCCCATGGCCAGACAGCCGGTCATCTTGTCCTCGACCTTGAGGGCGAGGATGTGTTCGAAGCCCAGCGTCCGGAGGTCCTCGAACTTTTCCTGGAGCTCCCGTTTTTCGCTCAGGGAATACAGGGAGAGCGAGTTGTTCGTCTTCAGATCTTCGAAGAGCTCCGGAGAGATGACCAGCCGGTCGGGCCGGGCGGCGAACTCCCCCCGGGAGCTGAAGATCGAGAAGGCGCGGGGCTCGTTCTCGACGGGCAGGAGCAGGGCGATGTCCCGAAGTGAGAGAGCGTTGGCGGTGAGCTCCAGCATCGATTTGGACAGGTTCTCCAGGTTCCGCTCGCGGCTGAGCTCTTTGCTGATCGAAAGGAGGGTCTTTCGGTATTGATAGCTGCGCTTGTAGAAAACGCGGTCGAAAAGCGATTGGAACAGCTTCTTGATCGGCGTGAACAGCGTCGCGCCTAGGACGATGGCCAGGATCCAGAGGAGAAGGGGCTTCACCCTGTTCTCCGAGAAGAACTTGATCTGGGTTCCGACGGCGAGATACAGAAGGGCGAGGACGAAATAGGAAACGATGAGTGTCGCGGCTTTTTTTAGGATGACCTCGATGTCCATCAGCTTGTAGCGGGAGATGGAATAGGCGAACGAGATGGGGATGAAGGCCTGGAGGAGGACGGTCAGTTCCGCCACTTGGGTCGGGGCGCTCCCGGCCAGGAAAGGGATCACGTAAAGAAGGGTGAAAGGGATGACGCCGCCGCCGAGCCCGTAGACGATCCATTTGAGCTGTTTGCGCACCAGGAAACTGGGATGGCGGAAGTAGCTGTCCGAGATGGTGGCCAGGGTGATGAAGGTGAACAGGGCGAAATGGAAGAGGTCCGCTTTCTCGAGCGTCCCGTAGGCCCGGAGGATGAGATTGTTGTCCAGGCCGTTGAAATACGGCAGATGGAGGAGGATTTTGGCCAGGAGGAGAAGCACGGCCGGGGCGTAGAACAGATAGATGGCCTTTGGCCTCTCCCTGAGGAATTTCTTGCGTTGGGGAAAGATGAGAAAATAGTGGAGCAGCAGCGGGGAGAAAGCGAGGAACGAGATCTTGTCCAGCCAGAAGAAGACGCTGTCGAGGAGATCGAGCTCTCCCGTCGGCGAGAAGATATAAAAGGAAAAGAGGATGATCGAGAGGAAATAGAAATAGATGTTGGGAACGGAATAAGGCTTGGCCGAATTAAAAAAAACGATCAGGCCGATGATCAGCGTCGTCAACCCGATCAAGGCCAGGTAGAAGTAGTAGAGGCTGACCCCCTTCTGGATCAAGGTCAAGGACGGGAAGAAGATCTCGCCCTGGCGGTTGATCTGGTACGCGACCATCTGTCCGGAATTCGCCGCCTCCCAGAGGTTCTTGACCAGTTCGATCCCATTGTTGATCCGATTGTTGTTGATGGAGAACAGGACGTCGCCCTTCTTGATCCCCGCATAGAGATAGGCCGGCCCATTGGGGTCGACCTTGACCGCCGTCAAAGCGCCCGCTTTGCTCTCCCAGACGACGCCGTCCGTCGGCTCCTTCCAGACGATCTTGCGGTAGATATTGAGCCCGCCCAGGACGAAAAGGGCCGTCAGGGGGACGAGGAGCCAATCCGCCTTTTTTCTCATGAGAAGTTCATTATAGGATCTTCAGGCCGGGAATCCAAAAAATTGAATCCTCTTCGCAAAAAATATATGTCCTTCGGCTCAGTCGAGAATATGCCGGGCGACCGCCCGGACGGCCCAGCTGATGCGGGGTTGTTTGTTGAGACGGGTCAAGATCGGATTGTCTTTTAGACCCAGCGGTTTCGTGTTCCTCTGAATGATCGCGTTCATATAATCGGATACGGCCTTTTTCGGCGGTTCGCTCTGAGGGAGGGGATGGATGCCCGGCGAACTTAAGGAGAAAGCGAGAAAAAGGAACGACAGGGTCAGGAATCTCCTCCGCCCGGTTCTTTGATCCTTCATTTCTCTTAAACATATATCGCCCCTCCCCGTTTGTCAATCTCCTCTCCCTTTTCGGGCCTGCGTCATAGAAGTGGGGATGGGGGCTTGACATCTGTTGGGGGTCGTGATATTGTAGTTACATCACTACAATACGGAGGCCCTCCATGGATATCCGACAACTCGAAGCTCGCCGGCTGGCCATCCTCGAAGAGATC
>JAUYDS010000059.1 GCA_030691735.1 Candidatus Aminicenantota bacterium | reverse complement strand
GCGTCTCCACTTTCCACTTTTTTTGCCGAGAAGTTTGGCGATTCAGATGATGATCCCTAAAAGTGGAAAGTGGAGACGCGACCCCAGAAAAAAAAGGACGGTTCCCGAAGGAACCGTCCTTTTCGTCTTTCGAGATCAGTTAAAGTCCGGAGCCCGCGCTTACTTTGCCGGGGCCGGGGCTTTCTTGGCCTGTTCTTCGAGCCATTCGATGAGCACCGACTTCGGCCGCTCGATGGCCAGTCCCAGAGCGCGGCTCCAGATGAGCTGGGCCAGGATGCCCATGGCTCGGGAGACGCCGAAGAACACCGTGTAAATGTCGTACTCGGTGATGCCGTAGTAGTAGAGGAGAACGCCGGAGTGGGCGTCGACGTTCGGCCAGGGATTCTTCGCCTTGCCCTGCTCGATCAGGATCTTGGGCGCGACTTCATAGATGTCGCTCACCACCCGGAACATGTCGTAATTGGGCAGGTGCTTGAGGGCGAACTCGCGCTGGGCGACGTACCGCGGGTCGGTCTTGCGGAGGACGGCGTGGCCGTAACCGGGGATGACCTTCCCGGATTTCAGCGTATCCCAGAGGTATTTGTGGAGCTGTTCCTTGGTCGGGACGCCGCCGAGGTCCTTCATGACGTCCATGATCCAGCGGAGGACTTCCTGGTTGGCCAGGCCGTGGAGCGGACCGGCCAGCCCGTCCATCGCCGCCGACATGCTGTAATAGGCGTCGGAGAGGGCGGAGCCGACAAGGTGGCAGGTGTGGGCCGAGACGTTGCCGCCTTCGTGGTCGCTGTGGATGACGAGGTAGAGCCGCATCAGGTCGTAGAATTCGGGCTTGTCGAGGCCGAGCATATGGGCCTGGTTGGCAGCCCAGTCGAGCTTCGGATCGGGGGCGATGTAATGGCCGCCCTTGTAGGCGCGCCGATAGATCCGGGCCGCGATTTCGGGCAGCTTGGCCAGGAGGTCCATGACGTCCTCGAACATGGGGTCCCAATAGTCGCCCTTGGACATGCCGGCGCGATATTTGGCGGTGAACTTGGAATCGCGCTGGAGGGCCAGGATGGCCATGGCGAACTGGGTCATGGGATGCGTGTCCGTGGGGACCGCTTCCATGGTCTTGATCAGGTGGGCCGGCAGGGCGCTGCGCTTCCGCCATTCTTCGGTGACGGAGACGCAGTCGTCGTAGGTCGGGAGCTCGCCGGTCAGGAGGAAATAAAAGATGCCCTCGGGCATGGGCTCGGAACCGCCCGGCGCTTTGGGGAGTTTCGCCTGGAGGTCGGGGATGGTGTAGCCGCGGAAGCGGATGCCTTCCTGCGGATCCAGGTCCGAAATGACCCAGAACATCGAGCGGATGTCGCGCATGCCGCCGATGATCTGCCCGATGTTGACGTCATCGACGACGACGTTCCCGAACTCCTTGTTGAGCTTCTGGACCCGCTCCCTCATCGGGCCGATCTTCGTCATGAATTTTTCTTTTAATGAAGCCATTCAGGTACCTCCTCGAATTAAAATGTATTTATCAGTCCCTTTTCCAGGAGTGATATATGAAAAAATATAACACGCGCCCAGGGGCCTGTCAATGAAGAAATGGAGCCTGGACATGGGGCTCAAATCGCGCTTTTCCCGGCGAGGGGCCCGGCGAGCGGCGGCTTGATTTTTCCGGATGGAGAGCATATGCTTTTTTGTGGACTTCGGTTCTCCATATGAAAAGGAGAGACGAGAGGCTCGAGACGCAAGCGTGCCGAATTGTCTCTCCGGAGAGCCTGAGCCGATAGAAAAAACTTCAATTAAGGAGCGAACCATGGGAGCGTTAGTCATCTTTCTTATCATCATCGCCGCGCTGGCTTTGATCGCCGTCGGGATGTACAACGGCCTGATCCAGATGCGGAACCGCTGCGACAATGCCTGGTCGCAGGTCGACGTCCAGCTCAAAAGGCGGTACGACCTGATCCCCAACCTGGTCGAGACGGTCAAGGGCTACGCGAAGCATGAGCGCGAAGTCTTCCAGAACGTGACTGACGCCCGGTCCAAGGCGATCAGCGCCGGCACGATCAAGGACCAGAGCGCGGCGGAGAATCAGCTGACCGGCGCGCTGAAGACCCTCTTCGCGGTGGCCGAGAACTATCCGGACCTCAAAGCCAACCAGAATTTCCTGATGCTCCAGGAAGAACTAGCTGGGACGGAGAGCAAGATCGCCTACGCCCGGCAGTTCTACAACGACCAGGTGATGAAGTTCAACCAGAAACAGCAGGTCGTCCCCTCCAACATCATCGCCAAGATGTTCGGCTTCAAAGAGAGGGAATATTTTGTCCTCGAAGAGCCGGCCGCAAAAGAACCGGTCAAAGTGTCGTTTTAATTCAATTTGTCATGGCGAGCCTCTTGGCGCGGCCATCTCCAAGAATGAAATCTTGATCGCATGTACGAACAGATCGCCAGCAACAAACGGAAGTCCTTTCTGCTCGTCACCTTCTTTTTAGGTTTGATCTTCGTCCTGGCCTATGTCTTGGCCGAGCTGGCGGGCATGGGTAATGGGGGACTTGTCGTAGCGCTGCTCATCGCCGTCGGGATCTCATTCGCGAGCTACTACGGCAGCGACAACATCACCCTGGCCATCAGCCACGCCCGGCCGGCAACCAAAGAGGAATTCCCCTATTTGTATAACGTCGTCGAAGGCCTGGCCATCGCCGCCGGCGTCCCCGCCCCGCGCTGTTATGTGATCGACGACACGGCGCCGAACGCGTTCGCCACGGGCCACAGCCCAAAGAATTCCGTCATCTGCGTGACGACCGGCCTGCTTCAGAAAATGAACCGGGCCGAGCTCGAGGGGGTTGTCTCTCATGAGATGTCGCACATCAAAAACCTGGACATCCGCTTGATGACCCTGACCGTGGTCATGATCGGCATCGTGGCCCTGCTCAGCGACTGGATCATGCGGACCTTCATGTGGGGCGGCCGGCGGAAGATCGGCGGTCGGGATAAAAGCGGAGCCGGGGCCATATTCCTGATCGTCGGTCTGGTCATGGCCCTCCTCTCGCCGCTCATCGCTCAGTTCATCCGGCTGGCCATTTCCCGCAAGCGCGAATTCCTGGCCGATGCGAGCGGAGCGATGCTGACCCGCTATCCGGCGGGGCTGGCCTCCGCCCTCCGCAAGCTCGAGGATGATACCGAACCGCTTGAAGCCGCCAACAAGGCCACGGCCCACTTGTACATCGTCAATCCGCTGAAGAACATCAAGGGCGCGGTCAACAAGCTGTTCAGCACCCACCCGCCGATCGAGGAGCGGATTGCGGCCCTGGATAAAATGTAATCGCCCCCCTTTCCTAAAGGGGGGTCAGGGGGGATTAGCAACGAAGTTGAAAACCGGCGGCGTTCCGGCTATAATCTTGTCCCCTGGGCGGGGCCGTAGTTCAGTTGGTTAGAACGCTGGCCTGTCACGTCAGAGGTCGCGAGTTCAAATCTCGTCGGCCCCGCCA
>JAUYDS010000021.1 GCA_030691735.1 Candidatus Aminicenantota bacterium | reverse complement strand
AAGAGCTTGATCCGCAACGAGCTCGCTCTCCTCGCCATGCAGCTCGACAAGAACCGGCTCGAGCTGGCCGCCATCAAGAAAAGCATCCCGGACCTCCAGGCGAACCTGGATAAGGGAAAGGAAGGGCTGGCCCGGATCCTGGTCACCCTCTACAAATACGGCCGGTTCAATCTCGTCCGGTTCATCCTCGGCTCCGCCGACCTCGGCTCGCTGCTTGGAGAGAACAAGAACCTGTCCGTTCTGGCCGCCTCCCAGGAACGGATGATCGCCGACTACGCCAGAAACTTGACCGAGCTCGGGCGCGCCGCGGAAAGCCTCAAGGCCAAGGAGGGCGAGATCCAGGTCCTGATCGGGACGGCGAGCGCGAAAAAGAGTTCGCTCGACGCGGAAGAAAGGAAGAACCGGGCCTTCGTCAAGGAGATCCAATCCAACCGGAAATTCCACGAACGGACCATGGAGGAATTGAGCGTCCAGGCCCGCCAGCTCCAGGACCTCCTCCAGAAGTTCGAGAAGCAGGAGTCCGTCCTGCCCTTTCCCCTGGTTCCGTTCACCGAGAAACGGGGCAAGCTCCTCTGGCCGGCCGGGGGCAAGGTCATCCAGTTGTTCGGGCTCCAGCGGCATCCCCAGTTCAACACCGTGACCATGAACAACGGCATCGAGATCGCTTTCCCCTCGGACGACTTGACCGTCCGGGCCGTGCACGGAGGTAAGGTCGTCTTCGCCGATTATTTCCAGGGCTACGGCAACCTCATCATCATCGACCATGGGCTGACCTACTATTCCCTCTATGGCCATTGCGCGGAGTTCAAGGTTCGGACGGGGGACTTCGTCAGGGCCGACCAGCCCATCGCCACGGCGGGCGATACGGGGTCCATGCTGGACATCAAGTCCCTCTACTTCGAGATCCGCTTCAAAACCAAGCCCCTCGATCCCTTGCAATGGCTGACGCGAAGATGATACAATCCGCCGAACCTGAATGAACGATCGAGCATGTTGAGAACGCGCAAAGCCCGGGTCCTTCTCGTCACGGCATTCGTGGCCGCCCTCCTTTTCTTCTGGCTCGAAAGGAGCGTCCTGCCCGGCGGCCCGCAGAAGGGATCGTCCGGACGGGACTTCAACCCCCTGGCGACTGTCATCCGCTACATCAAAAGCGATTATCTCGAGGAGCCCGATCCGAAAAAGACCATGGAGGGGGCCTTCCAGGGCCTCGTCAACGCCCTCGACATCCTCTCCAGCTATCTCGACAAGCCCGCCGTCGCCAAATACACGAATCCGCAGAAGCTCCAGTTCAAGGACATCGGGGCCATCCTCTACAAGCGTTATGCCGCCTTCCCGCTCGTCATCGGGATCGTCGCGAATTCTCCGGCCGACAAGGCCGGGATCAAAATCGGCGATTACCTGAGCGCGCTCGACGACCGCTCGACGCTCGTTTGGAGCCTGACGGAGATCAATCTCTTTCTCAAGGACAGCGCCGCCGCTCCGGTCAAGCTCCGGCTGATCCGCGACAACTCGACCAAGGAGATGACGGTCATCCGCTCGGACATCTATCCCAAGGCCCTGACCGAGACCCCCTTGAGCGGGACGGCCGGTATCGTTCGGATCCATCATTTCTATCCTTCGCTTGTCGCGGAATTCAAGACATCCGTTCTGCCTCGGCTCAAAGGGCAAAAAACTCCGCTGATCATCGATTTGAGAGATTGTCATGAAGGAGAGATGAAGGAAGCCCGGGCTTTCCTGAACCTTTTCCTCAAGGCGGACAAGATCGGCTATCTCGAACGAAAGGGCGGGGTGAAAGACTACTGGGCCTGCCCCGAAGATGCTCCTCTCGAATCCCTCCCCGTCATCGTCTGGGTCAACCAGGCCTCGATAGGCCCGGCGGAACTGGCGGCCGGCGTTTTAAAGGACCTCAAAAAAGTCAAGGTCATCGGGCTTTCTACCCCCGGCCTGACGGGAAAACAGGACTTGTTCGCTCTGGACAACGGCGACGCCCTGCTCCTGACCACGGGCGTCTTCTGCTTTGCCTCGGGGGAAAAGCTCTGGGGCAAGGGAGTAGCCCCCGATGTGAAGCTCGACCTGGACAAAACCGACGACAAAGCCTATACAGAAAAAACCATCGGCCTTCTCTCCGGCCGCTGATCCATGAGGAGATCGCTTTCTCCCGGTCTGCTCCTGTTCGTCTCCCTCTTACCCCTTCTCGTCCTCGCTTTTATTTTCGTCAAAAACCCGGCTGAAAAGACCGAGCCTGTTCAACCCCCGGCCGCCGCGCAGAAGATCCCCGCTCCGAGAAAGCCTCCCCGGCTGGAGAATGAAGCGGCCCCGGCGCTGCCGGCCAAAGATATCCGGACGAGGTTGGCCGCGGTGATCATCGACGACCTCGGATATAACCTCGAATCCATTCAAGCCATCTGCGCCTTCAAGCGACCGGTGACGGTCTCCATCCTTCCTTTCGCCCCGGCGACTTTGGAAACCGCTCGCCTGGCGCGCGATGGCGGACTGGAGATCATGCTCCACCTGCCGCTCGAAGCCCTGCACCAAAAGTTGGAGAAAGCTTCCCAGGGCACGATCTACACGAGCATGACCGCGGACGAGATCCGGAAGAACGTCCTGGCCTCCCTGGCCGAGGTCCCCGGCTGTCGGGGCGTGAACAATCACACCGGCTCGATGGTCACCGAAGACGACCGGATGATGCCCGTCATCCTCGGCGTGCTGAAGGAAAAGAATCTCTTCTTCATCGACAGCCGGACGAGCCCGAACTCGATCGCCTTCGCGACCGCCCGAAGCCTGGGGGTGCCGGCGGCGGCGCGCCAGGTCTTCTTGGATGACGCCCCCGACGAGGCGTCGATCAGGGCGCAGATCGAGGAACTGTTCCGCCTGGCGCGGGCGAACGGCCGGGCCATCGGCATCGGCCACGCCAGGAAAGAGACGCTCCAGGCGCTCGGGAAGTACCTGAGCCTGGCCGACGCGTTCGGGGTCAAGCTCGTCTTCGCCTCGGCCTTGGTCGAGTAATAATCCCCCCGCACCCCCCTTTAGAAAAGGGGGGATTTTTATTTCTGTTCCACCGAAAAGATCAGGGTGTTGTCCGCGATGTCGGCGATGTTGTGCGTCTTCAGGCCCCTCGGCACGATCCAACAGACCGCGGTTTTGCCGCGGAAATAGCGCATGGCGTTCTCGATGACCTTGCGGACCGGGTAGGCCTCCCGGCTGACGATGTTCACGACGATCATCAGCCAATTCATCGAGAAGTGGCTGATGTTGGATCCCCGCTCAAGGAGCTGGATGACCGATGGGCCGGCCGTCTTCTTCTTGGCGTGGCCGAAATCCGGCGCGTCGGGCTCCCCCAAGGCCGCCAGCCCGCTGGCCTTGGGGAACTCGACCGACGCCCAGCGGGCGACCGTGTCGCAGTTCGAGATCCGCGAATAATCGCAGTCGTAGATGTCCATGATCAGTTCGAAGGCGGAGGACAGGCTGCGCTCCATGGGCAGCCTGAAGTCCGGAGCGAAGACGACGGCGCTCTCGACGAGCTTCGGCCGGTATTTTTGCGAGACGATATCGATGCCGTGGGCCTCGGTCGTCTTGAGGGCGGCCTTATAGATCGCGGTATTCTTCCGGACGTCCTTGAGCTCGGCGAACGAGCCGCGCGGCAGGTGCCAGCAGACGGCCGAGCCGGCCCCGAAATAGTCCAGGGAGAAGTCCGTGGCCTCCGCCACCGGAAGCGAGGCGCAGGTGAAGATGTTGGCGCAAGCCTTATCGCCGAAACGGCGGTAATTGATGGCGCTCGTTTCGATGTACTGGACGAGCGTGTCTCCCTCTCCCAACTCGGGGTTCGAGACGATGGGCTCGCCGTACGCTAGCATCTTGATCGCCTTGCAGGTGTCCCGGCTCCACTTCTTGACCTGGTTCAACGTGGGTCGTTTTCGCCCGGGCAGCTCGATGTCCATGACGATCTCCTCGCCGTACTTGTCGAGTTCGAGCCGCTTTTGGAACTCGGGGTAGGGATAGGCCGTGATCTCGGGCGAATACCAGCTCGTTTTGATCCCGGCCTTCTTGTAGTTCTTCTTCGCGTTCCGGTCGGCGTCCCTGAAGACACGTTTACCTTTGGACCCCGCCGTTAGGCTGAACGGCCCGCCGTGGTAGCTGACGTTGGCGAACTGGACGACGCGTACGTCGTCGAAGGTCCGTTCGATCTGGCGCCAGCTGCCCGGCGCTTCGAACGGCTGAAGGATGAGCGCCCCCGTCTGGTGGATGGTGATACCGTCCTCCTTCAGCGCGTCCTTGACGCTTTCATAGAAGCTCGTGTTGAACAGGCTCTTGGCCGGTCCGATGGGGTCGGTCGAGTCGATCATGACCGCGTCGCATTTCCCCTTCATCGCCCGGATGACCTCGGCCCCGTCGCCGATGATAAGGTCGAAGCGGGGGTCGTCGAAGATGCCCGCGGAGATGGAGGGCATATGCTCGCGGCAGAGGTCCACGACCACCTTGTCGATCTCGGCCATGGTCACCTTCTTGATGTATTTGTGGCGGAGGACCTCCCGGGCGACGCCGCCGTCGCCGCCGCCGATGATCAGGACGTGTTCGGCCGGTTTGGGCAGAGCGAACAGGGGCCAGTGGGCGATCCACTCGTGATAGATCCCCTCGTCCTCCTCGGTCAATTGGACGATGCCGTCCAGCACCAGGACGCGGCCGAAACGGTCCGACTCGAGGATCATGAGCTTCTGGAAGCCGGTGTCGGTCTCGGGGACGACGACCCGGGACACCTCGAATCCATAGGTCACGTCTCTATAGAGATCTTCGAAGAACCAGAGCTTGTTCCCTTTTTTGACCAATCCCATGACTCGTCTCCTTATTTAAGTGGGCACACATGCCGAATTCGTCTACGACAAATCGGGTACACATACCAAATTCAGATTAAATTGTGGCAAATCCATGTTACGTCGGCGAATTTGGTATATGTACCCTTTTTAATCTTATGCGAATTCGGTATGTGTGTACCCGAATTGAAACCGGATTTTATTGGACAACCGTCATGATGTCAATGAGATAAAAGCCGGCGAGATCGAAGGCGCTCAGGCCGATCCAGAAGGCCGGCCGGAAGGAGGGCCTGTCCTTGAGGCGGCCGTAAAGGCCGCGGGCGAACGCGTCGATGGCGAAGACCTCCAGGGCAAACGGGAGGAAGCCGAGGAAGCCGAAGACGGGCATTTGGAAGAGTCGGCCGAAGTTCAGGTAGGGGATATGGTATTCCCAGTGCGATCCCGCCCAGAAATTGAAGAGCTCCCAGATCAAGCCGGCGGCTAGGCCGGCCGCCGTCCATCCCGCGATCCGGCTAATGTCGCCCTCTTCGAGGTCGCGCAAGAGGGACGGCCACCGGCGGCGGTAATTGAGCGGCTCGATCAAGAAAATGAATCCCAGCCAGACCAGGGGGAAAAAGAGCCGCGGCCAAGCCAGGGTCGCGGCCAGGGAACCGAAACCGAGAACGAAGCTGAGACGAAGGAGGGCGGGCGTTACGGCGAGGCGTCTCCGGAACGGTGTCGTTTTATTGCTCAAGCTTCGAGTGAAGGCGGCGATGATCTTCAGCGCGGGGATGACCGTGGCGAAGCCGATGAAATAGCCCGCCCAGCGCTCCGGAAGGCTCACCGGCAGTCCGTGATAGGACCAGTTCTTCAGCCGGAGATTGAAAAGCTCGAAGACGAGCCAGACCGGAACCGACAGAAACACCGAGAAGAGGAAATCGGGCGCCGCCTCGAAGAGAGTGGACGCGCCCGTCCGCCGGAAATTCAATCCGTCCAGAGACAGGAGGAACGACCACCAGGCGCAACAATAGAACCAGGTCTTCATGAACGGCACGCCGGCCGCCAGCAGCCCGGCCGATCCGGCGAACGCTAAAAGACCTAAATAAACATTGAACCGGAGCCGCCGCGAGGCCATAGCCTGATTTTAACAAATCTGCCTTTTCAATCATATAGCCGACGGCCGCTCGGCCCGAAATCAGCCTGGGAGGCATCCATGTTCTTGCCAATGATCAAATTCGAGCATATAATTATCTCCATAAAATGATTGAACAAAAACGGGTCATCCGGAGGTCTCGAATCGTGGGTAAATTGAAAACAATGCCATGCCGCAGGATCGGCCGTCTTGCCGCCGCCGCACTTCTCGCCGCGGCCGCCTTGAGCCTTCAAAGCTGCGCCACGCTCCAGGACTTGGCCGGAGCCTTCATGAACCTCCAGCGTTTGAAATTCAAGCTGGGGGAGGTCCATGATTTCGCTTTATTAGGCATCCCCCTGGGCGCAAAGCAAAGCCTCAGCGATTTTTCGGCGCTGGATGGGCTGAAACTCTACCAAGGATTCCAGTCCCGCCGCCTTCCGGCGGAATTCGTGCTTGACATCCTCGCCGTCAACCCGAACGACGGCACGGGAGGCAGCCGCAAGACGGTTTCGACGCTGACCGCCCTCGAGTCGCGCCTGCTCATTGACGGAACGCCAACCGTGACGGGCAATATCGAGCGGCCGGTCGAGATTCCCGGAACCGGGCAAGAAACGGTCATCCCGATCCGTCTCCGGATCGACCTCTACGAGTTTTTCGGGAACAAAGGCTACGAGGAGATCATTGGCCTGGCCCTCGCCATCGGCGGCCGGGGAAAAGCGTCCCGGCTCTCGCTCGATGCACAACCTCGAGTCACGACGCCCTTCGGAGAGATCACGTATCCCGGCCGGATCACGATCATCGATAAAGAATTCAGATAAGTCATAACTCACGCCCCCGGCCCGCTCGCAGACGTCCGTGGCGATCGCTCCCGGTTTTATCCCAGTTGCCAAAGGACCGGGCATCCGTTATCATGAGACGAGAAGGAGGTCCGCCATGAAATACGGACAAAAATCGATAAGCCTGACGCTCGGCCTGGCGCTCCTTGCTCCCCTTCTCCTTTTCCAAGCCGGCTGCAAATCGATGACCGATCAGGAGATCAAGGCCGCCATGGAGATCGAGTTGCTGGACACCAAATGGGTGGCCAAAGAATACAAGGTCTGGCCGAACGCCAAGTTGACCCTCGTCCCGACGGTCACCTTCCGGGTCAAAAATTTGTCATCGAAGCCGCTGACCTACGTCAATTTCAACGGCATCTTCAAGAACAAGGACGACGTCGAAAATCTGGGAGACCAATTTCTGTCCGCCATCCGCAACAAACCGGTCCTTCCCGGCGAATGGAGCGATCCCATCACCCTGAAGAGCAATTTCGGGGTCGAGGGCAAACGGCTGGCCGATTTTCAGAGCAACCCCCAGTGGAAGACCTACTTCGTCAAGGTCTTCGTCCAGACGAAGGGATCGCGGCACGTTCTCCTCGCCGAATGGCCGGTCTCGCGCAAGATCGATTTCAAGGAAGACCAGCCCGCCCACCAGGGAACGGACCGGAAACAAGAACCGGTCAAGAAATAGAAGCGTTTTTTATTTATCGACCCCGAGCGGGTTGGGTTTGAGAATCTTGATATAGCTCTTTTTTTTGAGATTGGCGAGAAACTCGTTCAGTTTGACGGCCTGCTTCTCGCCGAAAAGCCTATTCTCGATCGCTTTCCGGGCTTCCTCGAAGGCCAGCAGACGGCTGTCTTTCTTGTCCTCCATCTTCAGCAGATACCAGCCGTTCTTGGCCTTCACCCAAGGCGAGACCTCGCCCATTTTCATTTTATCCAGCGCCTGTTGGAGAGTGGGATCGAGCTGGCCTTTCTTCATCGTCCCCAGATCGCCCTTGGACTCCTTGACGGGATCGTCCGAGGACGTCCCGGAGATCTCCTCGAAATTCCCGCCGGCCTTGATCTTGTCGTCGATCTCTTTCTTTTTCGTCTCGAGCGCGGCATCAGCCGCGTCGACGGCGTTCAGATAGACCGCCCGGATCTTATACTCCTCGGGCTCGACGAACTCCGGCTGGTGCTTCTTGTAGAAATCGACGATCTCCGCGTCGTCCAGGACGATCGAGCGGTTCACTTCGGTGTCGACCACGATCCGCTGCATGATCGTCTCCTCCAGCTGCTTCAGCCAGGTCTCCCATTCCAGCCCTTGAGCCTGAAGGGCCCGTTTCAGTTCGTCGTCGTTCGAGATGTTGTTCTCCTTCTTGACGTTCTCGATCGTCGTCTTCACCTGGTCGGCGACATTGTAGTTCTTCTCTTTGGCCATCTGGAGCAGGAGCATATCGGTGATCAGGGCATCCATCAATCCGGGTTTGAGCGTCTCCAGGAACTTGTCGAACTCCGCCCCCTGCAGCTGGGCCCGGGCCGCCAGGACCCGAGAGTCATATTCGCGCTTGTATTGGGAGAGGGTGATCACCTCATCGTTGACGATGGCCACGATCTCCTCGACGACCTCCTGGGCCAGGCCGAGGGCGACGACCATGCCGAGAGCGATCAACAACAGCGTCGTTCTTCTTCTCATGATGATTCGATCCTTTGATAGGTGAAGGGCAGATTTTCGGGAAGCGGCTTCCAGTCCATGTCGGCCTTCAGTTCCTCGAGGTGCGCGGCGATGGTCCGCTGGCTCTTCTCGTCGGAGAGCTTGGTCCGGATGGACGGCGCGGCGTCGGACGGGCCGACCAGGCGGGCTTCGAATTTCTTGTCCAGCCGGAAGATGTGGAAGCCGTAGGTGGACTCAACGACCCGGCCGATCTCTCCCTCTCGCATGGGAAAAATGACCTTCTCCAGCTCGGCCGGCAGTTGCCCGGCGCTGAACACGCCCATGACCCCGCCTTTCGACGCCTCCGGCCCACTCGAGGCCGTCCTGGCCATGGCCCGGAACTCCTCTTCCGAGGCGTTGTTGAGCCGGTCCCTGACCTCGCTGGCCTGGCCCGCCGACGCGAGCAGGATCTGGCTGACCTGGACTTTTTCCGGCAGCAGATAGTCGCCTTTGTGCTGGCTGTAATAAGCGGCGATCTCCTTATCGTCGACCCCGATGTCCTTGACCAGGAGGGCGAGATATTTCTCGACGAGGAGTCTTTCGGTCAGGACCGTCTGGTCCGCCATCAGCGATTTATTGTCCTCGGTCCCCATGGAGGCCTCGAGCTTTTTCAGGTAGCTCGCCTTCTCGCCGGCGCTCAAGGTGACGCCTTTGGCCTGGGCGCGTTTGAGGAAGAGCCGCTCTTCGATGAAGCCGTCATAGAGCCGGCTCAACACGGCCGCCGAAAGCAAGGCGCTGTTGTCGCCGGCGGCGAGACGGACGTATTTGTCGAAATCCGCGTTGGTGAAGGTCGTCCCCTCGACCTTCAGAATGATGCCGTCCTTCTTCTGCGGATCGGCCGAGAGCGATGTGTTCGCCTCGGCCCCGCCGCCGTCCTTGCGGCAGCTCAGGGTGAGGATCAGAAAAAGCCCGGCCGTCACGGCCAAAAGCATTTTCCGGGCGTTCCGATCGGCTCTCATCTTCATGATTATCAACTCATTATATGATAATTCTATAACTCCTTCAAGACGGCGATCGTTTCACGGAGGAAATCCTCGTCCCTCCCGGAATGAAGGGCCAGGCTCATCACGCCCTGGGGGGTCAGAGATCCCGCGTAGCGGTTGAAGAGCGCCGTCATCCGGCCGAGCTGGGCGGCCGACGAAGGCAGGAACTTGAAGATGACTTTTCCGTCCATCCGGTCGATTCTTTTAATCTTGAGACGCTGGGCTAAGAGTTTGATCCGGCCATACTGGCAAAGGTTGCGCACGCTCTGCGGCGGGGGGCCGAAACGGTCTTTGATCTCATCTTCGACGGCCTGGATCTCCTCCGCGGTGTCCGCCGACGAGATCCGCTTATAAAGGTTGAGCCGGAGGTTCATCTGAGGCAGGTAGTCCTCCGGGATCTGGATGTCGACCTTGAGGTTGATCTCGCTTTTGACGTCCTCGACGATCTCGCCCTTGAGCTCGCGGATGGTCCGTTCGAGGAGATGGACGAAATAATCGAAGCCGACGGCCTCCATCGTTCCGTGCTGTGCGGCGCCGAAGACATCGCCGGCGCCGCGGATCTCCAGGTCTTTCATGGCCAGGCGGAAGCCGGAGCCGAGCTCGCTGAATTCCTTGAGAGCTTCGAGGCGGCGTTTGGCCAGCGGCGTCAGCTCGTTGAAGGGAGGGACGAGAAAATAGGCCAAGGCCTGGCGGGAGGAGCGGCCGACCCGGCCGCGGAGCTGGTACAATTGAGCCAACCCGAAATGGTCCGCCCGGTGGACGATGAGCGTATTGACCAGAGGGATGTCGATGCCGTTCTCGATGATTGTCGTCGAGACCATGACATTGTATGTCTGGTCGATGAAATCGATCATCCGTTTTTCGAGCTCGGGAGGGCGCATCTGACCGTGAAGGGTCACGACCCGGGCCTGAGGGACCCATTTCTCGATGAGGGAAGCCATGTGCTCCATCTCTTCGATCTTGTTGAAGATATAATACACCTGCCCGCCGCGCGCGAGCTCCTGCTTGACCGCGGTCGTGATCAGCTTCGGGCTGAACGTGGTCACGACCGTATGGATGGCCAGCCGGTCCTTGGGCGGGGTCTCGATCAGGCTGATGTCGCGCAGTCCGGCCAGGGAGAGGTTGAGCGTCCGGGGGATGGGCGTCGCCGTCAGGGTCAGGACGTCGATGGCCGCCTTCATCTGCTTGATCTTCTCCTTGTGTTTGACGCCGAACCGCTGCTCCTCGTCGATGACGAGAAGCCCCAGGTCGAAGAATTCGACGTCCGCGGAGAGGATCCGGTGCGTACCGATGATGACGTCGACCAGCCCCTTTTTGACGTCCTCGACGATCTTCTGCTGCTCGGCTTTCGACTGGAGCCGGGTCAGCTCCGCGACGCGGACGGGGAACAGGACGAAGCGGCTGGAGAACGTCTTCATGTGCTGGCTGGCCAGGACCGTGGTCGGACAGAGGACCGCGACCTGCTTCCCATCCATGACCGCCTTGAAGGCCGCCCGCATGGCGACCTCGGTCTTGCCGTAGCCCACGTCGCCGCAGAGCAGACGGTCCATCGGGAAATCCTCTTCCATGTCGGCCTTGATCTCGCGGATGGAGCGGTGCTGATCTTCGGTCTCCTCGAATTCGAACGTCTTCTCGAACTCGGTCTGCCATTGCCCTTCGGGGCTGAAACCGAAGCCTTTGAGGGCTTTGCGACGGGCATACAGCTCCAACAGCTCCTTGGCCAGTTTTTCGACGGCCTTCTTCGTCCGCTCTTTGGTCTTCTGCCAGGTGTTGGTGCCCAGCTTGTCGAGGGGAGGAAGAATCGTTCCGACCTGGGCGTATTTTTGGACGAGGCTCAGGTCCTCGACGGGGACAAAGAGCTTATCGTCGTCGCGGTAATGGAGCTCCATGAACTCCCGCGGCCGGCCGTCCACGTCCATTCTGAGGAGCCCGTTGAACCGGCCGATCCCGTAGTCCGCGTGGACGATATAATCGCCGGCCCTGAGGTCCTGGAACTGGGTGAGCGAGGGCCGGACGGAGGGGCGGCTGACGACGACTTTCTCTTCAGTGATGATGTCGGACTCGGCGAAGAACGAGATCTTCTCTCTCGGAAATCCAAATCCCCGGCCGAGGTCGCCGACGACGAGCAGGATTTCCCCGCCCCGGGGCGCTTCGAGCGGCGAGTCCGCTTCGCGGCTTTCGATATCGTTCTGGGCGAGAAGGCCGGAGATCTTATTCCGGACGGCCGGGCTCGTCAGAAAAATGTAACAGCGGTCTCGTTCCCGCTGGAGGCGGCGGACGTAATCTAGGAAGAAGGGGATCTTGTTGTCGAAGCGCGGGACGGACTGGAACGGGAAATGAAACTCCGGCTCCGTCCCCCCCGATTCGAAAGCTTCGCAAAGGACGGCCCTCTCCCGGATCTCCGGCCATAACGAGGCGGGAGAGCGATCGATCGACTGATCATCCTCGGACCGCGGATCGCCGTGAGCCTCGTCCCATTCTTTCGCGACGTCCTCCGCGTGATCGATGATGAAGACCGGGTCGTCGAGATAGGCGGTGAAAGACACGGACGCGCCGGCCGGACCCGCGGATTCCAGGAGAGAAGGGATCAGAGCGCTGTTCAGACGGCGGAGGGACCGCTGGGTCGAGGGATCGAATTCCCGGATCGAGGCGATCTCGTCTCCGCTGAATTCGAGGCGGTACGGAGCGTTCTGCCAGGGGGGGAACACGTCGACGATCCCGCCCCGGCCGGCGTATTCGCCGCGGAACGAGATGAGGTCCTCGCGGACATAGCCGAACTCGGTCAAGGTCCGCAGGAAGCGGTCCCGGTCATGAAGCGCGCCCCTTTCCAGCCTCAGGAAGAGCCCGGGGAGATCCGCGGGGGCGGGGAAAGGCCGGAGAAGGCCGAAGAGGTTGGTCACGACGAGCGACGGCCGCCGATGAAGGAGGTCATAGAAGAAGCGCATCCGGGACGAGACCGCTTCCAGGGAAGGGGGCGCATCCTGGAAGGGTTCCTCCGTCAAAGGGGGAAGGGCCTTCGCCCGCTTGGAAGAACCGAGGTGGGTCAGGAAGAACAGGCTCTGTTCCTCGAACCGGGCCAGGGAAAATTCCGCGGGCTGGATGATAATGAGCGTTTTGGGAAGAGCGTCAGCCAGCACGGAAAGAAAAAAAGGCTTGGCGGCGTCGGCGAGGCCGGAAATCCGGAGGCCGCGTCTTCCCTCCTCCAGTTCCCGGACGAGCGCCTTGAACTCGGGAACGTCCTTGAGAAAGGCGAGGCTCATGGGACCAACGTCCCATTATACTCAGGCACATACCGAATTCCAGGCGGATTCACGACGGAAGGAGGCTCTCCCCGGATTCGGTACGTGTCTGGAGAGGCCCCGATCAGAAGACGATGCCGGCGCCGAACTCGATTCCACCGACGTCGAACTCGTAATCCGCCGGCTTCATCTTGCAGGACGAGTAGGCGATATGGACGTCGACCCCGAAACCTTTTACCGGATAGAGCATCAGGCCGGCTTTCCCGACGAATCCGACGCCGCCCCCGCTTACGTCCCCGATCACGTTCGATTCTTGATAAATATTGTACCTGACCCCGGCGCCGACGTAAGGCTCGAACGTCCCCGTCAGGAACCTGTAGCGCAGTCCCGCCCCGATCGGAATGAGGGTCAGTTTCGTCTCCTCTTTGGTGTAGGTCAGACCTCCCGTTTTGGCGTAATAGCCGCCGTCCAGCCAGAGGTCCAGGCCTTTGGTGAGGTTGAACGCGATCTCCCCGCCGTACTTCCAACCGCTTTTGCCGTAAATGGATTTAAAATCCGCGTCCGACGGCAAAAAATAGATCATCTGGAGCCCGATCGAAACCGAGCCCCTCGGCTTTTGATAGGCGGGAGCCGGTGCGGGCTGTTGGGACGCCTGGACCGGCGGCGGCACCGGCTGGGCCACGCCGCCGCTGACGATGTCCACGACGCTCGAATGGATGTAGGCGGAGACCTTAGCCCCTTTTTCGTCAAGGACCATGATCTCGTACCAAACGCCGATCTTGTTGTCGGATTCCAGGATCGTACCGAGCGGGAGCGTCTTGACGACGGAGGCGTTCGGGTCAGGTTCGGAACGAACGTTGGCGTCCTGGATCTTGACTTTCAAGATGAAGGTCTCGCCGGCCAGAACGAAAGTGACCGACAGAAAAAGAACGAAAACGCCGAA
The DNA here is from genome assembly GCA_030691735.1 of Candidatus Aminicenantota bacterium. GTDB lineage: Bacteria > Acidobacteriota > Aminicenantia > Aminicenantales > UBA4085 > JAPKZI01. The sequence goes on along the minus strand of JAUYDS010000021.1, from coordinate 23,954 downwards.
GGCCAGTATTTTTTTCATTTAAACTCCCTTATTGGAACGAGCATCCCATCTCTTTAAATCTAATCATTTCCTTTCTCCCGCCGCTCAATGGATCACGATGACGGCCGCGTCGCCTTCCCTGGGCTCACTGTTCACGGCGACGATGTGATAGGTGTATTCCTTGGTCCCCACCACGCCCCGATGCCAGTAGGTGAAGGTCGTCGCGTCGAGCGAAGCGACCTCCGTCTTCTGCCCGTTTTCAACCTGGTAGATCTTGTAGCTCAAGATGTTCGCGTTGTTGGAATTGGCCGCGAAGGTGATGATGTTGATATACTCGGACTGGGAGAGGGAGCGGTTCAAGACCTTTTGGCCGGCCGCGTTCGTCGGAGCGTAGATGATACGCTGGAAGGCGGCGGCGAGGGATTTGTCCCGATCCAGGGTGATGATGATCCAGCTCTGAGACCCGGTGTCGCTGCCCGACCAGCTGAGGAAGCGATAATTGGCGTTCGGCTGGGCTGTGATTTGAAGGATGGAACCGGTGGCGAAGGCGTATATCCCCGGGACGGGATTGGTCGTTCCGCCCGCTCCGGCCGTGATCGTCAGCGTGTTCGTTCCGGAATCCGCGCGATAATTGGAGATGACCGTTTTGATCTCGCGAAGCGACCGGACGTTGTCTCCGTCAACGGCATTTCCCGTCGGCGTTCCCTTGTAAAGAACGCTCGGATTCGAAAAATATCCGACCTGGGTGGGCTTCACGCCGTCCCAGTCATCCGTATAAGACATGATGGAACAGTACTTGGCGCTGTCGTTGCCCACCCAGCGCCAGCCGGCCGCATAGGAGAAAAGTCCATTCCAAGTTTCACCTGGTTGACCCTTCCGGTGGCCGCAACCCATGTTGTGTCCCAATTCGTGGACCGTCGTGTATCCCCAACTGATCTGTTGGATCCGTCCCAAGGAGAAGGCGTAGGAGGGAGATCCCGCCACCGTATTCAGCAGCCAGCCGAGGCCGCCTACATCTTCTACTTTCGTCAGAAGGTGGACCAAGTCGGCTCCATAGGTATTCCGCCACGTATGGACTTGGTCCATATAGCCGTCAGCGGTGTTGGTCAAACGGTCCAGGTCCGTATAGGAGGATCCCGATTCCGTATAATCGATGAGGGCTGAATAGACTAACCGCAGGGTGATTTCGACGAGGCTGTTGTCCATTCCCAGCTGGCCCAACTGCATCGCTAGGTTAATGAAATTATTGATCCCGCTCCCTGCGTTGGCGTGATCCCGCGCGGCCGGCGTATAGGGGATCATGACATCGATCCGCGTATTTGCAGCCGCGGGGGACTCTACGCCCAAAGGCGGCAGGACAGATCCGGAAAGAGCCGTCGCCGGAGGAATGAGCGGAGGGCCATCATCAAGAGCGATCCGGGAGCCCGGCGCGAATTCCTGGATGATGTGGGTTGTCCCGCCCCCGACGCAGGAGATCTCGTATTCCCTCCGCTCGGGCAGGACGAGGCGGCCGAGCGACCGGCCCTTGTCCGAAGACAGAAGCAGGTAACCATCCGCGCCCTGGATCCGGGCCCGGACGGCCAGGACGCCGTTGACGTCGGTCTCGACGCGGTCGATCGTCCCGAGCGCCGCGCCGTCCTCGAAGGGCGAAATGAAAAGCCGGTCTCCGACGGCCAGCCCTCCCGCCTCGGAAACCAGGGGATTTATCAACACGGAGCGATAACGCGAGGCCTGAGGAGCGATGGGATCGGCTCCCGCCCGCTCGATCCCGGCGACCGTGAATAAGGGCACCCATTTCGGGTCTCCGCTTCCGGGCGGCCGGCCTTTGGCCTGCCCGTTGGCGAAAGAGACGAAGGCCAGACCCGCGATCAGCACGATCTCAAGGATCAAATGAATTTTCTTCATGGAAAAAAACGACGTTCTCGGCATGTTCTTCCTCCCGTCGGTTCCGCTTTTAACATAATTTATAAGCAAATGCAAAAAAACCGCGCGGACCGCCGGAACCGTTCCCGCCTAGAGGGAATGGGAAATCTTGTCAACTCGGCCGGAAGCCGGTCCGGAGGACCGGCGTCGCCCGATCCCGTCGGCCGATGCCGTCTTGATACGTCATGATTCGTGGCCTTAAGCTCCTTGGAAAGAAGGCAGGGACGGCGGGCTCTTCCCGCCGGACCGTTGGAAGGAAACCCGTTCAAAGGGTTTCCGTCCAATAGTGTCCCCCGTCGTGATTCGTGGCCTTAAGCTCCTTGGAAAGAAGGCAGGGACGGCGGGCTCTTCCCGCCGGACCGTTGGAAGGAAACCCGTTCAAAGGGTTTCCGTCCAATAGTGTCCCATTGCCAAAATAAAATCCGCTCATTATAATGGACGCCGTGCTTTGTCCTGAAGCCGAATCCTGGCAAAAGGAGATCTCCATGACCCCAAAAACACCTCCGTCCGCTCTGGGATTCCTGATCGTCTGCGGGTCGCTCTGGGGCCTGGCCGAGGCCGGGCTGGGGCTGGCTCTTGAAAGCTGCGCCAAGCTCGCCTCGGGCTCGATCATGACCGGCGTCGCCCTGTTCTTCATCGCCGCGGCCTGGGCCCGGACCAGGCGCGTTTCCGGCCCGGCGCTCGTCGTCGGGCTGGCCTTGGTCTTCAAGCTCTTCGACGCGCTGCTGCTGGGACTTCCTATCAAGCACGGCGCCGTGGCCAATCCGATGTTCGCTTTCGTGACCGAAGGCCTGGCCTTGCTCGTCATTATTCCTTTCCTCGCCGACGCCTGGAAGCGGAAGGCCGTTGGCCAGGCATTCCTGGGAGGGACCTCGGCCCTCCTCGCCGTCAACCTCTTTCCGCTGGTGAAATTCGCCACGGGTATCCCCGCCTGCGTCGTTCCGGGCGGAACGGCTCCCCTGTCCCTTTATTACGCGCCCCTTGCCATCGGAATCTCGATGATCACCGTGCCCCTGGGCTTCCTCGCGGCGGCGAAGGCCGAGGCTCGGGATGGAAAATTGGCCGCCGCGCCGGGCATCGCCCGCTGGCTCGTTCCAACGGCCGCCGCGGTTCTCTGCCTGGTTGCTCAGGCCCTCCTCCGGCTGGCCTAAGGTCGATCCCAATGGACAGCGTTCCCGATCTAAGATCATCGGACAAAACGAAGGAGCCGAGATGAAAAAAGACATGTTCAGACGAACCATCGTGGCGACCCTCTCGATGATCGTGATCTCCCGGGCCGCTCTTGTCGCCCAGACTCCCGAGCGGTTCTTCGACACGGCGGCCGAGCCCCACGCCGTCCCCCGCCTGACGATCTTTTATCCCTCGATCGGGACGCTCAAGGCGCTCCTCGCCCTCAAGGAGCAGGGTCTTTTCCCGGCGGAGAGGTTCGAAGTCGTCGGCGTCTACCACGCCAAGGAAAAGACGAACACCAAGGACTCCCAGAAACTCGTCAAAGACCAGAAACTGACCTGGATCAAGTTCCACCAGGTGTCTGCGGCGCTTTCGGTCGCCGATCTCTACAAAGCGAACGCCGCATCCAAGGAGTTCGAGACGATCTTCGCCAAGTCCGACGGGATGATCTTCTTCGGTGGGCCCGATATCCCGCCCGCGACCTATGGGCAGAAGACGAGCTTCCAGACGATCATCGAAGATCCCTGGCGCCACTTTCTGGAGCTTTCGTTCATCTTCCATCTGCTCGGCGGCTCCCAGAACGACGCCTTCAAAGGATTCCTCGAAAAGCGGCCGGCCTTCCCCGTCCTGGGCATCTGCCTGGGCATCCAGAGCCTGAACGTCGGCACGGGCGGAACCCTGGTCCAAGACATATGGACGGACGTCTACGGCCAGAAATATGCCGAAGACGTCACCGGCCTCGGTCCGCCGAATTGGCACACGAACCCGTGGCATAAGCTCCATCCGGAGCTCCGGGAATTGTTGTCGTACATGCTCCACCCCATCAGGTTCGCCGACAGGGGCAAATTCATCTCGGGCCTGGGCTTCAAGGCCGCCGACCAGCCCTACATCATGAGCGCCCACCATCAGGCCGCCGACAGGATCGGCAAAGGTTTCAAGGTCGCGGCGACCTCCCTCGACGGCAAAATCGTCGAGGCCGTCGAGCACGCCAAGTTCCCTAACGTCCTGGGCGTCCAGTTCCACCCGGAATTTCCCATGCTCTGGGACGCCGCGCCGAAATACAAGTTCACGCCCGAAGACAAGGAGCTCATCGCCATCAACGGGTTCCTGAAAGCCCACCCTCCGAGCCTCGAGTTCCACAAGAAGCTGTGGACCTGGTTTTTTGACCAAGTCAAAAAACCATAATTGGATGGGGACATGTTCCAAGGAATTCGCAGACACATACCGAATTTAGAAATTCGGTATGTGTCTGCGAATTCCGCTGCGAATTCCGCGGTACGTGTCCCCGTTTTTGTAATCCCCTCGCCCCCCCCTCTAAAGGGGGGGCGAGGGGATTTGAAAAGTTGACAAACGGTCAAGTCGATACTATAGTATTCCTATAGGCTTTATGAAAGGAGAGCCATCATGACACGGTACATGGTTCCTCGCGTCAGCCACTGCAAAAGCGGCTGCCAACGACCCTCCTGAGCATGAGGTGAAAAGGCTCTATAACGGAACGTTTGCGGGCCCTCCGGCCGCCCCGGCCGAAGGGCCTTTTTTTTGACAACCGCCTCCCCTTTGATATATACCATCCCCGAAGAAGAGCGTGGACATCCGTTCGAACGTTCTTACGTTTCCGATTGATCCCAGGGGAGGTCTCCATGTCTAACAAGCGCCTGTGGTTCTCCGGTCTATTGATCCTCGCGGCGATCCTGGTCCCGGCCGGCGCGGCCGGCCTGAGCCAGACGAAGTCCGCTCAGAAGGCGGCGTCGGCCGTCAAGGCCGAGGAGTTCGATTACGCGGCCGTCCTCAAGACGTTCCGGCTCCGCAACATCGGCCCGGCCAACATGGGCGGCCGGACGGTCGATTTCGCCGTCCCGGACCGAAATACGTCCATCATCTACGCGGCCGTCGGCCCGAGCGGGCTTTGGAAGTCCTCGAACGCCGGCATCACCTGGGAGCCTTCCTTCGTCAACGAGGGTTCGGTCTCGGTCGGCGCCGTGGCCGTGGCCCAGAGCGCGCCCGACATCGTCTGGGTCGGCTCGGGCGAAGCGACGGCCCGGAACTCTGTGGCCATCGGCGACGGCGTTTATAAATCCGAGGACGCCGGCCGGACGTGGAAGAACATGGGCCTCGCCGAGACGCGGTTCATCGCCCGCATCTGCGTCGACCCGACGAATCCCGACGTCGTCTTCGCCGCATCGCAGGGCCATCTCTGGGGCCCGAACGAGGAACGCGGCGTCTATAGGACGGCGGACGGCGGCAAATCCTGGAAGAAGGTCCTTTACATCGACAAGGACACCGGCTGTTCGGACCTGGACATGGACCCGTCCAACCCCAAGATCCTCTATGCCGGCATGTGGAAATACCGCCGCAGTCCCTATTATTTCTATAGCGGCGGGGAAACGAGCGGCCTGTTCAAGACGACCGACGGCGGCGAGACCTGGATGAAGCTGGCCGGCGGTCTGCCGGGCGGCATCATCGGTCGCATCGGCGTGGGCCTCTGCCGGTCCAAGCCCAACGTCGTCTATACCCTCATCGAGCACGCCACGGAGGCCGGCCTCTACCGCACGGACAACAAGGGCGAGACCTGGGTCAAGATGGGCGACAAGCGGACCTACGACCGGACCAACTTCAGACCGTTCTACTACAGCCGCCTGACCGCCGATCCCAACAACGAATTCGTCGTCTACGTCTATTCCGGATCGTCCTACGTCTCCCGGGACGGCGGACGGACCTATGACACGATCGGCCGCGGCACGCATTCCGACCACCACGCCCTCTGGATCGACCCGTTCAATTCGAGCCACATCATCGACGGCAACGACGGCGGGATCGACATATCCTGGGACGGCGGGAGGACCTATCACACCGTCCAATCCAAAGCCTGGGCCGAGATCTACAACGTGGCCTACGACATGCGCGACCCCTATTGGGTCAATATCGGCCTCCAGGACAACGGCAACTGGGAAGGTCCGTCCAATTCGCGCGATCGGAGCGGGATCCTGAACCAATACTGGTCCGCCACGGGCGGAGGCGACGGCTTCTACGCTCAGATCGATCCCACGGACTGGACGATCCTCTACCGCAATTTGCAGATGGGCGGGATCGAGCGCCACGACCTCCGGACGTTCCTCTCCCAGGCCATCAAGCCCCAAGCCCCGCTCGGCGAAGAGCCGTACCGGTTCAACTGGAACTCGCCCATCTATCTTTCGCCCCATGACCACAGCGTCCTCTATTTCGGCGGCAACTACGTCTTCCGGTCGCGGGACAAGGGCCGGTCGTGGGAAAAGGCCGGCCCCGACCTGTCGACCAACGACCCGAAGAAGAAGATCGACTCGGGCGGGCCGATCACGATCGACAACACCGGCGCCGAGATCCACTGCACGATCCTGTCTATTTCCGAATCTCCCCTCAAAAAAGGCACGATCTGGGTCGGCACCGACGACGGCCAGGTCCAGGTCACGCGGGACGACGGGAAGACGTGGACGAACGTGACCAAGGCCATCAAGGGTCTCGGGCCCGACGACAATTGGGTGACGCGCGTCGAAGCCTCGCACTTCGCCGAGGGCGCGGCCTTCATCTCGATCTCGCGCCACCAGGTGGACGACTACAAGCCCTACATCTTCAAGACCGGGGATTACGGCGCGACCTGGGTTTCTCTGGCCTCGAGCTTGCCCGCCGTGGGATACATCCACGTCGTCCGCGAGGACCTCGAAAATCCGAACCTCCTCTTCGCCGGCTCGGAGTTCGGATTGTTCTTCAGCTTCGACGGCGGCAAGAAATGGATTCCCTACAAGACGGATTTTCCGACCATCGCCGTCCGCGACATCCAGATCCACCCGCGGGAACGCGACCTCATCGTCGGGACCCACGGCCGCGGCGTCTGGATCATGGACGACATCCGGCCGCTGGAGAAGCTCTCGGCCGAGACGGTCAAGGCCGAGGGCGCGCTGTTCGACGTCCGGAACGCGACGATCCACGGGATGAAAAGCACGTCGGACATCGATACCAACGACTTCGCCGGCGTGAATCCCGTGTTCGGGGCCTTAATCAACTATTATTTGAACCCGGCCGCGGCCAAGGAGGCCAAGCTGAAGCTCACTATCCGGGACAAGGCCGGCAAGGACATTCGCACGCTCCAGGCGCCGCCCGCGGCCGGCGTCAATCGTGTCGTCTGGGACCTCCGGCCTGAAACCGCGGCCGGCGCTGCCGCCGGCGGACAGAGAGGCATGAGCGGTGACCAGCGGGGCACGGGAAGCGCCCAGGCCGGGACCTCGACCATCGGCACGACGTTCGCCTTCGGCGGGGGACAGCGCGGGATGGGAGGGGGCGGAGGATTCGGAGGCGGCACGGGCGGCGGCTATGTCGACGCGGGTGAATACCAGGCCGTCCTCGACGTCAACGGCAAGACGTTCGAGAAGACCTTCACGGTGAAAGACGAGATCGGGATCCCGGCCGATGAGAAACGGCTCAACCAAAAGGTCGCTCTCGACGCCGCACCGGTGATTTCGGCCGCCTCGCGTCTGATGACCCAGGTCGAGCAACTGGCGACGCAGCTCCAACAGCTCGAAACGAACCTCGCCGCCGTGCGCGGCGTCGACCCGGCGGTCACGGCCAAGCTCAAAACGGTCAAGGACAAGCTGGGCGAGATCCAAAAGGTCTATTTCCGGACGCCGGAAGGCCAAACCCAGTACCGCCAGCTCTACTTCAACGCCCTCCGCGGCGGAACCATGGCCGACGTGGCGATGCGCGGCGGCAGAGCGGGCGCTTATCCGGGAGCGCCGACCCAGATGGCGATCGACAAGATCGAGGAGGTCAAAGCCTTCTTGGCCCCGCTCCAGAAAAAGATGGCCGAGCTCCTCGAGACCGACGTCCCGGCTTTGAACAAGCTGCTGGCCGAGAAGGGCATTCCGTTCATCAATATTCGGTAGCGACGGGAGCTTCAGCGGAGCCGCTTCAGGTCCTTTTTGGCGCCATCGAGAGTGGGATCGAGCTTCACCGCCGTCTTGAGCGCCTCGACAGCCTCTGTCTTCCGGCTCAGTTTCTCCAGCGTCTGTCCCAGCCGCCAGTAGGTCTGGGCGTGGGACGAAATCGGCGTGCGGGACCCGAACACCGGCTCCGGTTCCTGGGTCAGGAATTTGCGGAAATAGCGCTCGGCCCGCTCGAAGTCCTTGCCTTGCTGAAGGACGATGCGGCCCGCCTGAAAATAGGGGCTCAGGTTGTCCGGCACGTTCTTCTCGGCCTGAACGAGCAGGTCCTCGAGGTCCGGCCAGCGCTCGAGGCGAGCCAGGTTCTGGGCGAGCAGATCATAAGCGGCAACGCGGCCGGGGTCGAGGGCCATGGCCTCTTTCGCGTATTTTTCGATGAGGTCGATGTTCCGCTGCCCGCCGTAGCCGTAGGACCGGGCCAGCGTGATCAGAGCGTGGTACGATCGGGGGCCCGCTTCGACGGCTTTCTTGTACGATTCCTCTGCCCGGCTGTCCTGTCTTTCATCATGGGCGAAAATGGCCTGGGCGATGTAACCGCGGACCGGATCGAGTCTCACCGCTTCCTCGGCTAAAACCCGGGCTTTGGCCTTATCGCCACCGATGATCCCCGGCGCCCTACGGAAGAACTCGATCAGGATGAGGCGGGCTTCGAGGTGACCGGGGCTGAGTTTGAGGGCCGTCTCGGCCTCCTTCCGGACGCGCCGGGCCAGCCCGATCTTGCGCAATATTCCGGCCCTGAGGACCTGCCGGCCGTAGATGAGCGACAGCAGACAATGGTAGTCGGGGTTCTTGGGATCGATCGCGAGCGCTTTCTGAGCCAGGACGAGGGCGCCGTCGAAGTCGCCGGCGACTTCTTTATAGCGGCCCAGGAAAAAAAGCGCGCGAGCGTCGTTGGGGTTCGCCTGGAGCATGGGCTCAACCAGGGCCCGGACCTCTTTCCAATGGTCCGCATCGGCCAACTCTTGGAGGCGGTCCTGCGCCGCGGCCGCCGACGAGACCAGAAGAACGGATCCGAGAACAAGGCTCAAAGATCTCAGAGTTGTTGCTTTCATGGGTCAGCGTCAAGGGACGAGCCTTCGCGGCGGAAGTGGACCCCCGGGCAAAGCCCGGGGCCCCGGCCGCCGTGGAGAATTCCGGGCAAAGCCGCGCAAGATCTTCCGGATGATGTTGGTGCTGGAATGGCCTTTGAGATAAGGGGCGCGGATGACCCGGCCGCCGGCCGCTTCGACCTCCGCCCGGCCGACGATCTCCTCCGTTCCCCAATCGCCGCCCTTGACCAAAACGTCGGGAAGAAGCGCGGCGATGATCTCGCGGGGCGTGGTCTCGGAGAACGAGGTCAGATAATCGATATCCTCGATCGCCGAGAGGACCTCGTATCTTTCTTTGAGCGGAAAGACGGGGCGCGAGGGGCCTTTGAGTTTCCGGATCGAGGCGTCCGTGTTCAGGGCGACGACGAGGACGTCGCCGCAGGCCTTGGCCTTCTTGAACAAGGCTATATGTCCGCCGTGGATCAGGTCGAAACAGCCGTTGGTGAAAACGACGGTCTTGCCCCGGCGGCGCAGCCGGGCCCGGATCTTTTTAAGGTTGTCGAGCGTCCGGACTTTAAGATCCTTCATGGGAGGCTATGGTTGGAAGGGCGTTTTGAACTTGATCTTCGGGGTGAAGGTCCAGGCGTGAGCCAGGCGGGCGACGCCGACATCCCTGAGAGTGGAGGACACCAGGAATGAATACAGGTTCCGGTGATAATCGTACGGATAGCCGTCGCGCTTGTGGACGGCAACGTCCAGGTAATAGGTCCCGTTGATCAGGCCCAGCCGCTCGATCCGGAAGGTGACCTTGCCCTCGCCGCTGATCGAGACCGGCTCGAAATCCTCGAGGTCCGTGTTCGTCCCGTAGCAGGAGATCCCCTGGGAGTTGAAAATTCCGATGCCGAAGACGAAATCCTTGAGCGGCTCCTGGGCGGCGACGTCCATCTCGACGACCATCCCCTCTTCGGGATGGAAGACGTGTTTTTCCTCTCCACGGGCCGTTTTGAGCGACACCTTGCGGATCTCGATCTCGCGCTTGCCCCAGCGCTGTTCGCGCTTCTCGTCTTCGACGGCGGGCTCGGGAGCCGGGGCGGGAGACGGCTCGGCGGCCGGCGCCGCCACCTGGTCCTGTTTTTCCTGGAAATCTTCCTCCTGTTTGACGGCGACGTCCTGGAGGTAGGCATCGACGACGCGCTTGGGCTCGCCCATCATCTGGATCTTTCCGCCTTTCATCCAGGCCACGCGGTCGCAGATCTTGACCACGGTCGTCAGGTCGTGGCTGACGAAGAGGATGGTCTTCTTGCGGCGGCGGAAGTCGTCGATGCGGTCCAGGCATTTGGGGACGAAGGCCGCGTCGCCCACGGCGAGGACCTCGTCGATGAGCAGGACATCCGGGTTGACGTTGATGGCGATCGAGAAGCCAAGCCGCATGTACATCCCCGAGGAATACGTCTTCACCGGGGCGTCAATGAACTCCTCGAGCTCGGCGAACTTTACGATCTCGTCGAACTTCCGGGTGATCTCCTTTTTGGTCAGGCCGAGCATGATGCCGTTGATGAAGACGTTCTCCCGGCCCGAGATCTCGGGATGGAAGCCGGCCCCCAGCTCGATCAGGGCGGAGATCTTCCCGTTCACCTTGAGCCGGCCCGAGGTGGGCTTGGCGATGCCCGAGATGATTTTGAGGAGCGTGCTCTTACCCGAGCCGTTCTCCCCGATCACGCCGAAGGTCATGCCCTTCTCCACGTGAAGGCTGACCTTGTCGAGGGCGACGACAAGTTCGTCCGCCTTCAGCGACCGGAACAGGTCGCCCTTGATCAAGGCGCTCTTGAACGTCTGAAAGCGGTGGCGGGCCGAATATTTCTGGTAGACCCGCGTGACCTGGTCGAGCTCGATGGCGTGCATCAGACTTCCTCCGGGAAGGAATCGCGCAGCCGGTCGAACACGGCGTATCCGACATAGAACAGAACGAGCGCGACGAGGAAGCTGAGGCCCAGCGAGGACCAATGGATCATGCGGCCGTAGAAGAGGCAGTCATGATAGCCTTCCATGATGTGCGTCATCGGATTGAGGATGAGGATCGCCTTGATGGCGGGGTGCTCCTGGATGGGCGGGGAGTTCAGCGAATAGACGATCGGCGTCGTGAAGAACCAGAAGGTCAGGAGGTTGCCGAGGATGTCCTTGATGTCGCGGAAATGGACGGTCAGAGCCGAGAGCAAGAAGCCGAACCCCAAAGAGAAAACGTACTGGACGAGGATGACGACCGGAAGCAGCAGGGCGTACAGGGTCAGCGTTTTGCCGAAGACAAAGATAAAGAGGATGAGGATGGGCAGGCCGAGACTGAAATGGATGAAATTGCTCGTCAGGGCGACGATGGGCAGGATCTCGGCCGGGAAGAGGATCTTCTTGATCAGATTGCCGTTGCTCATCAGAGTATTGGCCGATTCGATGGACGAGGAGGAGAACCAGACCCAGGGCAGGATCCCGCAGAACAGGAACAGGGCGTAAAACCAGGGCGATCCGTCGAAGGCCGGGTCCTTCGGTTTGAGGATGAACCCGAAGACGATGGTATAGACGCTCATCAGGAGCAGAGGATTAATGAATGACCAGAGGAAGCCGAGGACCGTACCGCGATAGCGGGCCTTGAGCTCGCGGCTGACCAGGTTCTGGATGAGGACGCGGAACCGGAAGAGCTCCTTGAGGTTCTTAACGAGCCGGACCACGGTTTCTCCCTTCGAAGATCCTGCGGGTTTCGGCGGAGGTGCCGCCCCGGTCATCGTAAAGGACGAGCGGGGGCAGGACGCGTCCCTCCTTCGCCGCGAAGCCGCATTCGGCCAGGAACAGGTTCGCTTCCGCGCCTGGCCTCGGATGGACATGGCGCACCGCGTGAAGATGGAGGCCGCAGGCCCGGGCGGCCGTTTCGAGGTCGTCCCGGCGCCTGGCCGGATAGACGAAATACGCCCGCCCGCCTTTCTTGAGAAGCCTGGCCGTGGCCCGCATGACCTCTACTATATCGCACTTTAACTCGTGTTTTGCAACGGATTTTTCCGCCGTCGCGCTCAGGAATCCGGTCCTTTTGCGGATATACGGCGGGTTGGCGAAGACGATGTCGAACTTCTTCCGGCGGCGATAGGTCCGGAAATCGCGGCGGACGACGGTGATCCGGCCGGCCATCCGGTTGATGATCACGTTCCTCCGGGCGATGTCGGCGAGGGCGGGTTGGATCTCGACGGCGGTGATGGGTCCGGTCGGCCGAAGGCCGACGAGGAGGGAGATGATCCCGCTGCCCGTGCCCAGTTCGAGGAGCTCGTCCGTCCTGCGGGTCCGGATAAAATCGGCCAGAAGCGGCGCGTCGAGGGCGAAGCGATAACCTCTCTTTCGCTGAAGGACAAGGACGCGGCCGCGATAGAACGTGTCCAAGGTCTCGTCCTCGCGGATGAGGACGGGAGGAGGACCACAGACCGTATGTGGTCCTATTTTTTTACCTATTTTTTTGTCAGAAGACATGACCGTATCAGAGGGAGGACTACATACGGTATGTGGTCCCTAGAGATCCTCTTCGCTCGATTCGGTGAAGACCAGGACCTGGTCGGGAAGGATCTCCGCGTAGCCGCCGGCGACCTCGAAGCTTTCCTCGCTCGCCCCCTGCCGGTAGGACAGGGTCCCGCGGCCCAGGGCGACCATCAGCGGCCGGTGTCCCGGCCGGACACCGATCAGGCCTTCGAGGCTGGGGATCGAGGCTTCTTGGACGTCCGCCTCGACCAGCAATCGCCGCGGCGTGATCACCTTGAGGTGGAAAGAGGCCGGGAGGGTCTGGCTCATAGGCTTTTCAGTTCCTCCGCGCGCTTGAGAACTTCGTCGATCCCGCCCATCATGTAGAAGGCCTGCTCGGGCTTGTCGTCGTGCAGGCCTTCGCAGATCTCCTTGAACCCGCGGACGGTTTCCTGGATGGTGACGTATTTTCCGGGGCGGCCGGTGAACTCCTCGGCCACGTAGAACGGCTGGGAGAGGAAGCGCTGGATCTTGCGGGCCCGGGCGACGACGAGCTTGTCCTCGTCGGACAGTTCTTCGATCCCCAGGATGGCGATGATGTCTTGGAGCTCCTTATATCTCTGGAGGATCTCCTTGACCCGGCGCGCGACCCGGTAATGGTCGTCGCCGATAATGTTCGGGTCGAGGATGCGCGAATAGGACGCCAGCGGGTCCACGGCGGGATAGATGCCCATTTCGGTCAGGGCGCGCGACAGGCTCGTCGAGGCATCGAGGTGGGAGAACGTCGTCGCCGGCGCTGGGTCGGTGAAGTCGTCGGCGGGCACGTAGATCGCCTGGACGGAGGTGATCGAGCCCTTCTTCGTCGAGGTGATCCGCTCTTCGAGCTCGCCCAGCTCCGTGGCCAGGTTGGGCTGGTAGCCGACGGCCGAGGGCATGCGGCCGAGCAGGGCCGACACCTCGGACCCGGCCTGGGTGAAGCGGAAGATGTTGTCGATGAAGAGCAGAATGTCCTGGTTCATTTCGTCGCGGAAATACTCGGCGACGGAGAGGGCGGTCAGGCCGACCCGGAGGCGGGCCCCCGGCGGTTCGGTCATCTGGCCGTAGATCAGGGCGGTCTTGTCGATGACCTTGGACGCCTTCATCTCGAGCCACAGGTCGTTCCCCTCGCGGGTCCGCTCGCCGACGCCGGCGAAGACCGAATAGCCGCCGTGCTTCAAGGCCACGTTGTGGATGAGCTCCATGATGATGACGGTCTTGCCCACGCCGGCGCCGCCGAAAAGCCCGATCTTCCCGCCCTTCAAGAAGGGCTGGATGAGGTCGATGACCTTGATCCCGGTCTCGAACATCTCCAGCCGGGTGTCCTGCTCCTCGAGCGTCGGGGGAACGCGGTGGATCGGGTACCTTTTCTTGGCCAGGACGGGCCCCATATGGTCCACCGGCTCGCCGATGACGTTGAGCACCCGGCCCAGCGTTTCCACCCCGACGGGGACCGTGATCGGCCCGCGGAGGTCGATCGCTTTCATGCCCCGGGCCAGGCCGTCGGTAGGCTGCATGGACACACAGCGGACGACGTCCTCGCCGAGGTGCTGCTCGACCTCGACGATGATGTCGACGGGGATCGGAGTTTCGAACCCCTCGCTGGTGATACGGATGGCGGTGTAGATCTCGGGGAGCTCCAGACCTTTGAACGAGACGTCGACGACCGGTCCGATGACCTGGACGACCGTTCCGATTCGATCAAGTTGGGCGGCTTCACTCATGGGTCACTCCTGCGGCATTCCTTATTGTTTCAACGCTTCCACGGCGGTCATGATCTCGAGAAGCTCCTTGGTGATACCGGCCTGGCGGATCTTGTTCAGGCCGAGGACGAGGTCGGTGATCAGCTCCTCGGCGTTCTGCGAGGCGCTGTCCATGGCCATCATCCGCGCCGCCTGTTCGGCGGCCTGGGACTCGAAGAAGGCATGGCCGATCTGCTCTTCGACATAACGAGGCACCAAGGACTCGAGCGGGGCGAATCCGGTCGGCTCCCAGTCCGGCGGCACCGTCCGCGGCTCCGACGCCGGGGGCAGGGCGATGGGCAGCAGCTTCATGATCGTGATCCGGGGGCTGAGGACGGACTTGAACTCGTTGTAAGCGATATACACGCCGTCCGTTTCGAGAAAGGCGAAGCGCCGCATCAGGTGATGGGCCAGCTGATGGAGCTCCCGGGCGCCGAGCTTGTCCACTTTGTCGGCATAAGCCCAGTCGACAGGATACGGATGTTTCCGGAAGAAATGGACGGCCTTCTTGCCGATGAGCGCGAGGCCGACCTCGGACGACCGGCTTTTTTCCCGGATGAACTCGATCGTCCGCGCCAGAAGGTTCGAATTGAACGCGCCGCATAATCCCTTGTCCGAAGTGATGACGACGACGTGGATCTTCTTCTCGTTCCGGACGGCGAACAAGGGATGGGCGCGCGCCCCGGCCCATCCCGAGATCCTGGCCAGGAGGCCGGGGGCGTTGTGCCACTGCGGCCGGCCCTCGACGACCCCGCGCTGGGCCTTTTTGAACTTGGCCGTGGAAACGGTCTTCATCGCCTTCGTGATCTGCTGCGTGTTCTTGACGCTCTTGATCCGGCGGCGGAGGTCGATCAGGGTCGGCATCAGGCGGCGTCCTCTTTGAACCGTCGATTGAATTCGGTGAGGGCGGCGGCGATGGCCTCGTCCAGAGCGGCGTCGATCTGCTTGCGCTCCCGCAGCTTGGTCAGGATCTCGCCGTGCTCATTCTCCATGAATACGGAGAGCTTCTTCTCGTACTCGCGGATCTGCCCGACCTGGAAGGAATCCAGAAAGCCGCGGTTCCCGGCGTAGATGATCAGGATTTGTTTTTCGACGGGCAGCGGCGCGTACTGGTTCTGCTTGAGGATCTCGGTCAGGCGTTCGCCGCGGTCGAGCTGGGCCTGGCTGATCTTGTCGAGCTCCGTTCCGAACTGGGCGAAGGTCAGCAGCTCGCGGTACTGCTGGAGATCGCCGCGGAGCTTGCCGGCGACCTGCTTCATAGCTTTGATCTGAGCGTTGCCGCCGACGCGCGAGACCGAGATGCCGACGTTGATCGCCGGCCGGATGCCGGCGTTGAACAGCTCGTTCTCGAGGTAGATCTGGCCGTCGGTGATCGAAATGACGTTGGTCGGGATATAGCCCGAAACGTCCCCCGCCTGGGTCTCGATGATGGGCAGGGCGGTCAGCGAACCCCCGCCGAACTTGTCGTTGAGCTTCGCCGCGCGTTCGAGGAGACGCGAGTGGAGATAGAACACGTCGCCCGGATAGGCCTCGCGGCCCGGCGGCCGGCGGAGGAGGAGGGAGATCTCGCGGTAGGCGGCGGCGTGCTTGGACAGGTCGTCGTAGATGATGAGCGCGTGACGGCCGTTGTCGCGGAAATATTCGCCCATGGCGCAGCCGCTATACGGGGCCAGGTACTGGAGCGACGACGAGTCGCTGGCGGAGGCGGCTACGACGACGGTGTAATCCATCGCCCCGAACTCTTCGAGGGTCTTGATGAAGTAGGCGACTGTCGAATTCTTCTGACCGATGGCCACGTAGATGCAGATGACGCCCGTGTCCTTCTGGTTGATGATGGTGTCGAGGATGATGGCCGACTTGCCCGTCTGGCGGTCGCCGATGATCAGCTCCCGCTGGCCGCGGCCGATGGGGATCATGGCGTCGATGGCCTTGATGCCCGTCTGGAGAGGCTCGCGGACGGGAAGCCTGTCGACGACGCCCGGCGCCAGGCGCTCGACGGCCTGGAAGACGTCCGTCTTGATCGGGCCTTTGCCGTCCAGCGGCTTGCCGAGGGGATCGACCACGCGTCCGACGATCGCCGGCCCGGAGGGAACCTCCATGATCCGGTGGGTGCGTTTGACGAGGTCGTTTTCCCGGATCACGTGGCTTTCGCCGAGGAGCACCGCGCCGACGCTGTCCTCCTCGAGGTTCAAGGCCAGTCCGTAGACGTTATGGGGGAACTCGAGCAGTTCGTTATACATGACCCGGTCCAGGCCGTGAATGCGGGCGATGCCGTCGCCGACCGAGATAACCGTCCCGATCTCCCGGATATCGGCTTCGGTCTCGAATCCCTCGATCTGCCGCTGAATGATCTTGCTGATTTCGTCCGCTTTGATGGCCATGGCGTTCTACCTCTCCCTGATTTTTTCCTTCAACCGCTCCAGCTGACCTTTGATGGAGACATCGTAAACCATATTCCCTTTTTTAACGTGAAGTCCGCCGATGATCGCCGGATCGAGCACGTACGTGCAGGCGACCGGGCCGTTCTCGAGCTTCATCAGTTCCCCTTCGAGCCTGGCTCTCTGCCCGTTCCCGACGGGGACGACGGAGCGGACCTCGAAGGTGACGATGCCTTGCCGCTCCCGCCACAGCTCGGGCAGGTCGCGGACGATCCGGGGCAGGAGGTCCAGCCGCCGGTGGCGCAGGAGAAGGACGATGAGGCGGCCGGTCTTGTCTTGATAGCGTTCACGGGCAAGAAGATCTTGAACGATCTGCGCTTTTTTCCCCGCCGAGAGGAACGGCCGGAGCAGGACGAGCCGCAGCTCGTCGTTCTCTTCGAGCAGGGCGGAGAATTCGGCCAGCTCCCGGCTGACCGCCCCGTATTCCTCCTCGGTCTTGAGGGCGGCGGCCAGGCCTTCGGTGTAGCGCTTAACCAGAACTTGATTTTTCATGAAGCTCCGCCAGCTTATCGATGGATTTGTCGATCAGCGCCGACTGTTCTTTGGCCGTGATCTTGTCCTTGATGCGGGCTTCGGCCAGCGAGGCCGCCAGTTCCGCGGTATATTCCTTGAGCTCCTGGATCCCGGCCTTGAGCTGGAGGTCGATCTCCTGCTCGGCGAAAGACCGGATGCGGCTCTCTTCTTTCGCCGCCAGGGCTCGGATCCGCTCCTTGTCCTTGAGGCCCTCGGCTTCGGCGTTCTTTTTCATCCGGACGACCTCGTCCTCGAGGGCGGCGATTTTCCGGCCGGCCTCGTCGAGCTTCGCTTCGGCCTCGAGCCGAGCCGTTTGGGCGTCCTTCATGAGGGCGCGGATGGTCTCCGTCCGCTTCCGAAGAAATTCCCGGAGCGGCTTGCGTAGGACAATGACCAGGCCGCCGAACAAAAGGATGAAATTGATGACCTTCCCCAGCAGGCCGCTTCCGCCCGCTGCTTCAGCCCCTTCTTCGGTGGTCAGGCAAAGGAACAGAGGGACCAGCAGAAGGACGGCCCACGCGGTCTTTTTGTCCGCCATCAGTTCAACAGCCTTTTCTCGATCTCGACGGCCAGGCGGCCCGCTTCCGATCCCAGCTCCCTCTTGAGCCGGGTGATCTCCGCCTCGAGCGCGGCCTTGGCTTTCTCGATTTCCGTTTTGGACGCGGCGCCGGCCTCGGCCAGGATCCGCGACTTTTCCTTCAAAGCCTCGGCCTCGAGATCCCCCCTCACCTTTTCCGCGGCGAGCCGCGCCGATTTCAGGGTCGCTTCGATCGTCTGGAGGCTCTGCTCATATTCTTTGAGCCCCTTTCGGGCGGACGCCTGGTCGCCCTCGACCTGGGCCTCCCGGTCTTTGACGAGGCGGGTCATGGGGTTCCAGAAGATGCGGGTCAGGACGAAGAGAAGGATCCAGATGATGGCGAAAATGACCAGGAACGTCGCGTCGATTTGAAGCATAAGCCCGCTGGATAGACCTCTTTCGTAATGCGGTAAAATACCATTTTTAGGCTAAAATTTCAAGGGCTCGGGGAAGAAGCTCGCTCGAAGCGGGCGAACGCTCTCCTCGTCGCGGATCGTATAGACAAGATCGGGAAACGGCTTCGCTCCCGACTCGGGTTTTTAACGCCGTTTCCTCCCCGTCCTTCTCGGCGGCTCAGAACTCCGTCCCGGCTTCTTAATTACGGGGGTTCGCCGGGACGTCAAACATGCTTCGCCGGCCGATCTCTTCCGGATCGGCTGTCCTCGAAGGACGGCTCGGAAAGGCTAAACCCTCCATGGTCGCTTCAGCCGTTTCCCGATCTTGTCGTTCGGTTCAATCCGTGAATTGAGCGTTCGCCCGCTTCTTCGCTCACAGACTAATAAATAAACCGCGCCCCTGATCCTACCTCCTTCTAGCGGCTTCCCAAAAAAACCGAAACGCGGCGGCGGGGAATTGGCAGGGAATAACACTTCGTTGTATCTTATTAAATCCCCTACCCCCTGACACAATTCAGGGGGATTAAAAGGTCGGTCCGTTCATCCCCCATCCCCTCGCCCTATCAATTGACGCTCTCCTCGTATGCACCGCTTGTTAGCCAGGGCGAAGGGGAAGAAAGCGAAGCGACCATAAGGAAATCTCGCCGCTGCGTTTCAATATTTACGGTAATCTACGAACTGAGGGTTAGGATCCTAAGTGCGGCCTTTTTTGGTAGTCGGCGAGTGAAGAAGCGGGTGAACGCTCTAATTGCGGGTGGCACGACGGATGCACCTGTCCGCCCGCAGCGGAAGGGCCCCACTGGGGGATGGGTGGAGCGAGGACGGACAGGGCGCCGGAGTGACAGGACCCGCCGACAATAAGAGCGTTCACCCACTTCGAGCGAGCTTCTTGAAGGCGCCGACGAGGAACAAAGACCCCGTGATGAGCACGAAGCCGCGCGGGCCGGCCTCGGCCTTGGCCAGCTCGATGGCGGCCTGGAGCGAAGGCTCCTCGGCGATCTTGGCTTCGAACGGACGGGCGAGACGCCGGATATCGGCCGGAGCCGCGGCCCGGGAATAGGGGAGGGAGGTGAGGATGACTTTTTTGGCGAGGGGGAACAGCAGAGAGACGACCCGCCGTATGGCCTTGTCCTTCATCATGGCAAAAACGAGGACGGGTCGTTCGGCACGGAAATCCTTGATGTATTTTGCCAGGGCCGCAGCGCCGCCCTCGTTGTGAGCGCCGTCCAGCAGGACCAGCGGCCTTTTCGAGACGGCTTCCAGCCGGCCTTCCCAGCGGGCCCGGGCGATCCCTAGAACGATCTTCTTCTTATCGAGCGGCCGCCACATTCGGCTTAGGACGGAAGCCGCGGCGACGGCGATGGCCGCGTTGCTCCCCTGGTGTTCTCCCTGAAGACCGGGGGAGAAGCGGAACGATCTGCCGCCAAATGAATAGCGGAAGACGAAGTGGTCCCGTTTCTTTTCGGAGATCAGACGATGGTCCCGGTCGAAAGCGTTGATGAACGGGGCCTCGATTTCGAAAGCCCGCTCCCGGATGACCCTCACGACGTCGGGCCCATCCGCGCCGCAGACGACGGACACGAACGGCTTGATGATTCCCGCTTTTTCGAAAGCGATCTTGCCGATCGTCCTCCCCAGGTGCTCCTGGTGGTCCTTGGAGATGCTCGTGATCACCGACACAAGAGGCCTGACGACGTTCGTCGCATCGAACCGCCCGCCCATCCCGACCTCCAGGACGGCGATGTCGATCCGTTTTTCGCGAAAATAGAGGAAGGCGATAAGAGTTAAGACCTCAAAGAACGTCGGGTGGGCCTCCAGTTCTTTGCGGGCCAAGAGACGGGTGATCCTGAGCTTGACCTTTTGGGTCAACCGGCAAAAGTCACGGGACGATATCAGCGCACCGCCGACCCGGATCCGCTCTTCGACTCGGACCAGGTGGGGTGAAGTATAAAGCCCGACCTTGAGATCATGCAGAGAAAGGATCTCGGCCAGCATCGCGCAGACCGAGCCCTTGCCATTCGTCCCGGCCACGTGGACGGCCGGGAACGATCGCTGGGGATGGCCGAACGAGGCCAAGACCGTGGAAATATTCTCGAGGCCGAGTTTGATGCCGAACCGCTGGAGGTCCCGGAGATAAGCCCGGCAAGCGGCGGAATTCATTGAGCGCGGTTGAGAAAGAGCCGCAGCGCCCGGACGATATAGCCTTTCAAGGCCTTCCGAGGGACGACATCGTCCAGCATACCGTGCTTGAGCAGGAACTCGGAGCGCTGGAACCCCTTCGGCAGCTTCTCCTTGATGGTCTGCTCGATCACGCGGGGCCCGGCGAACCCGATCAAGGCGTTGGGCTCGGCGATGTTGACATCGCCCAGCATGGCGAAACTGGCCGTGGTGCCGCCCGTGGTGGGGTCGGCGAGAACGGAGATGAACGGCAGGCCGGCTTCTTCGAGCCGGGCCAAGGCCGCGCTCGTCTTGGCCAGCTGCATCAGAGACAGGGCGCCCTCCTGCATCCGGGCGCCGCCCGAGCAGGAGACGATGATCAGGGGCAGCTTTTCCCGAAGCGCCCTCTCCGTCGCCCGAGTGATCTTCTCGCCGACGACCGAGCCCATGCTCCCCCCCATGAAAGCGAAATCCATGGCCGAGACGACGACCTTGATCCCCCCCACCGTGCCCACGGCGTTGATCACGGCATCGGGAAGGGAGGTTTTCGTTTGGCTCTCATCGAGGCGCTTGCGGTAGCTCTGGCTGTCGACGAAGTTCAAGGGGTCGAGAGGAAAAATCTCGTGATCGACGAGGTCGAACCGTCCCTCGTCGAAGAGCATTTTCAGCCGTTCGGACGCGGACAGTCGGAAATGGAAGGAGCAGGCCGGGCAGACCTTGAAGTTGTCGAGGATGTCCTCTTTATAGAGGATCTTCTGGCAGTTGTTGCATCGCGTCCAACGGTTCTCGATCATGATCGTCCGAAAAGTCTATCAGGTTTCTCTTGGCCTTGTCAATTTTCCGGCGGCCGGATGACCACGATGAAGGCGCCGTCGAGATAAAGATTAATTAAAGCGCTGTCCCGCGCTTCAGATACTTCGCGGAATCGTCGCCACGGCCGCGTCCCCTTCCCGCCCGCGGGTATTCACCACGGCAATGGCGAAGCGGTAGCTTCTGTCCTTACGCGTCAAGCCGTACTCATAGGCGAAGGTCGCGGGATTCGTCTCGCCGATCCGCGTCCTTCCTCCCGTCTCGCCGAGAAGGTAAAGCCGGTATTTTTGAACGTTCGTGTTGAGCCGGTTCTCCTGCCAGGTCAGAAGGATCGTATCCAGCTTCGGCGTGGAGGAGGACGAGCCCCTGTGGGTGCCGGCGAAATTCAAAGGAGCGTAAAGAGGCGCTTCCGTGATCACGAATCGGACGGACACCTGAATCGGGGCGATGGCCGTGCCGGGAGACTCGATCTTGATCGAGCCGTTACGGGTTCCCGGGCTCAAGTTCGTGAGCAAGAGCGATACGGACAGGTTCGTCCAGGCCCTCCAAGAGCTTCCGCTCGTGGGGGTCACCGAGATCCAATCCTGGTCGGGAGTGGCCGTAAAATGCAAGCCCTGCCCTCCGGTGTTCCGGACCTTGAGGACCTGGGAGGGCGGAGGCACCGTGCTCCACTCGTCCGTCTCGAAAGAAAAAGCCGTCTTGTCGATCTGCATGGCCGGAGCCGGGTTCGTTAGGATGAGACTGGAATAGATAGTGGCTTCAAGTCCGTCTTTATCCGGCGTGTTGGAAAAGGGCGTCCGCTTGATGCCGAGATAATCGAACCGCGCTTGATCGCTTTTCAGGCTCAGCCGGGTGATCCCGGAAGGCCCGTAGAAATCCGGGTGGACCTTGAACCCGTCTCCGTAATGCTTCCTCCAGAACGGCATCCTCCACCAGGTCCGCTCGCCGATATATTTGGTCGAGCCGGCGCAGACGCCGTAAAGGTCCTTTTTGTTCGTCCCTTCTCCGATTCTCTTGGCATAAAAAATATGGTCATGGCCGTAGATGAAGGCCCTCAGCCCGTATTTCTTGCCGAGCTCGGTCAATTTGACCTGTTCGATCTTGGCCGGATCGGCATAAGAGGCGTAGTCTTGGCTCGTGAACAAAGGCCCTCGTCCATAAACGTAATCGTTATGCACTTCGTCCGCACTGGCCGGCCATCCGCCCAGGACGTGGTGATAACAAGCGAAGCTCCACTCGCTGTCGTTCCGGCTCAGGACGTCCTCGAACCACCTCAGTTGCTCGGCGCCCAACGTCCACTCTTCTATTTTTTTCGGCACGCTCGGGTTGAACCCGAGGACATCGAGGATGATGAACTGGGCGCCGCCTCGATTCTTCTCGTCCGCCCCCCAGGTGAAGGCGAAATAGTTGCCGTCGGGGTGGCCTCCCTCGGGATAAGTAACGCTGGTTGGGAACTGAAAATATTTCTGCCGATACAGCTTCGCCTGGACCCGCGCTTCGGACCAGGCCTCGTCTCCGTCATGGTTGCCGAGGGCCCAGTACACAGGCATGTTCGGAGTGACGGCGGAGAACGTCTTCCGCGACCGGATCCAGAGGACGCGGGCGATGTAATCGTAGTCCTTTTCGGTCAGGTTCTTGAAGGGAAGCCCCCACTGCTCCCAGCGGTAATTGGCCCCGATGCCGGTCGAGTCGCCTAGGTTGACGATGAAGTCCGGGTCTTCTGAGGCGAGGATGTGGTATAGTCCATGGAGCAGATAGAAGCTGAAATGAAACCTGTCCAGGGGCGGGATGGGCTCCCAATTCCGATTGCTCCTCAGCTTGTTCATGAAATCGTAGAAATAATCGCCCGTGATCTTCGTCTGGATGTATTCGGGGGGAACGCTGATAGAGCCGTCGTCGAAATTGTGGTCGTCGCCGATGAAAAAGGCGTTGATCTGCCCGCCGTTCTGGAGTTTGGCGTTGGGAAGCTTGAAGTTCCGGGGGGGAAGCGCTTTCCAGGCGGCCTGTCCGACCCGGTATTGGACCTGATAATACAGCCGCGGGCTGTCATGTCCGCGGATCTGGAGGTCCAAGGAGTCCTTGACGCCGGTGAAGGACTGGACGTCCATGGTCGTGGCCAGGGCCTCGCGCCGGTCGGCGACGAGCACCTTGATGTCCAGCGTCTTTCCGCTCTTGACCAGGAGGTTGAGATCGGTCAGCCAGACGCTCGGGTCGAGCCCGCTGCGGCGGACGTTGGAGATGCGCTCGGCGGCCTCGAAGACCGCGGGGTCGTAGGGAAAAGGAAATTCCTGGCTGGTGAGCTGTTCGGTGAACGGCGAGGCCGCGCTCTCGGCGGGGAGGCCGAACAGCGTTTTCAGGTCGAGTCCGGTGAGCAGGAGGCCGGCTCCGCCGAGCTTGACGAACTCTCTCCGCTTAAGTCTCATCCGCCGTTTTTCTAGCCTACAATAAAGCCTATTGTAATACCATCCAATAATTTTTTCATAATATTTTAAATAAAAGGGACAGCTCTTGTCAATTTCCCTCGCGGTTTCCCTCGCGGCTGCTTTTCATTCCTCCCAGGCCGCTGAGCATCCGGAAAGCGGCCGGGGTCAAGGGACGAGCCTTCGCGGCGGAAGTGGACCCCCGGGCAAAGCCCGGGGCACTCACCCGCGATGTAAATACGCGGCTGAGTACGGCGGAAACGGATCCCCAGACAAAGCCTGGGGCCCCTGCCGCCGCCCCGGCCGC